>NZ_JBFEGN010000007.1:0-89436 GCF_047228825.1 Siminovitchia jepli | reverse complement strand
GAGTTTTCGCAACGATTCAACTTGGGCGCGGTAGATAAAATGCTTCTAGATGCGGCACATGATGCTGAAGCTATTTATCAACTGCTCGATCAAAAACGGGTGGAACCAATCATCGATCTAAACAAACGGGCCAAGAAAAACTTAGAAACGATTGGGGATATACAAATATCTCCAGAAGGTGTGCCCATTTGTCCGATCGGAAAAAAGATGAAACCAAACGGTTATGACCATACACAAAACCGTCAAAAGTGGCGTTGTCCCTTGGCATGCGGAACCAAAAACACTTGTGAAAACCCTTGTTCTACTGCCAAATATGGACGAACCTATCATACAAAAAGTAAGGATAATCTACGTCTATTCCCGAAAACATCAAGGGAAACAGATAAATGGAAATTAATTTATAAACGACGCACTTCCGTCGAACGCTCAAACAAGCGAGAGAAGATTGATTATCATTTAGAAGCTGGAAACCATCGGTCAACCATGATGTGGTACGTCCGAATATTCGGGATCATGATGTGTCAGCACATCGATGCTTGGTACACCCATCAAGAGGATGAACTAAGGTTCCTAAAAGACCATATTTTTGCACAAATAGCTTAGTTATCTGACTTTTTAAAAATTAAATAGCTGGAGCTTATTTGGCATGCCTTTTTTTGAAAACCCTATGAAAATGACCATCTCCTCATCAGATTACACTCCATTTCCAGTAAATTTTTGGGAATTCAGGAATTTACTCGTTTGGAATACCGAGAGTATATTTATTATTATATCAATATATTTGTAAGCGTTTACGATTAGAATTATATACTGTATTAAAAAATAAAACAATACCTATCAAAATTACTTATTTTCTGTCTTTTTTTCAATAGGTGAAAAGACATGTTTTTCACTATGCAAATAAAAATTTCTCCGCCATGGAGGATACGGACGGTAATACAAAACTGACGCAAGGCCGAACCAGTCCATTCGGTCTTGCGTCAGTTCTTTTGCCGTTGTTCCATGGCAGCCTGTTTCTTGATTTTCAATCGGCTGAGATGCAAGAGCGGTTCCGTATAACCATTTGCTCATCTTTCCCCTGAATACAAGATTGCAAGTCTAGATCACAGGATAATATTGCTCATATCGTGGATTACAATAATAAGGCGGTCTGGGTCCTATTTCGGGAATTGACCAAGGATAGGGGTTAGCATTGTATAACACCTGGACTTTTTCATCCGAATGATTGACCAACAATAGCTTCACTTCGGTACTGTACTGATAATATTGCACACTGAACCTCCTTAAAGTATTTCTTTCCCCTTATCATATTCAATGTTAACAGGAATGAGCGCACCTATTGCTTCCATAAAAATAATATTGAGGATCTCTCACTGCATGGGCTCTTGTAACATAAAGTAATCAGAAGTTCTTTTACAGGAGGATCGCCCATGTCACATGATGATCAAAAAGGTTATCCAATGTATCCAAATTACGGGAAAATAACACGTTATGAAGACATTCCAGTTACTGTGCCGGAACAACGCCAGCTTCGCCAGCCGGGTGTAGAAAAGCTGATGGTCCCAAGACCGATTATTGAAAATCCGAACTATAAGGGAAGTGGAAAACTATCAGGAAAGGTTGCACTGATCACAGGCGGTGACAGTGGCATTGGTGCAGCAGTCGCCATCGCTTTCGCCAAAGAAGGGGCTGATGTTGCCATTTCTTATTTAGACGAACACGAGGATGCAAACCGAACAAAGAGGAGAATTGAAGAGATTGGACAACGTTGTTTATTATTGCCGGGTGACTTGAGAGAGAAACAGCAGTGTGTTGATATCGTGGAAGAAACGATTCAAACTTTCGGGCAGCTCAATGTGCTTTGTAACCATGTTGGAATCCAGTTTCAGCAATTAAGCTTGCTGGATATTACCGATGAACAATTCGATGATACCTTTAAGGTCAATATTTACTCACACTTCTACACAACGCGTGCAGCACTTCCGTATCTGCATGCAGGTAGTTCGATCATCAATACAACTTCTATTGTGACGTATATCGGGAATGAACAGCTGATCGATTACACAGCGACTAAAGGAGCGATTGTTGGTTTTACCCGAGCCTTGGCTAACAACCTTGTAGATAAAGGCATCCGGGTAAACGCGGTTGCTCCTGGAAGAATATGGACACCGCTCATACCGGCAAGTTTCTCCGCTGATCAGGTTACACTTGTTGAGAATCCAATGGAACGTCAAGGCCAGCCATTTGAGCTTGCCCCTACTTATGTTTATCTTGCTTCGGACGATTCGCGTTTTGTTACTGGTCAAACACTTCATGTGAACGGAGGGGAATGGACGTCATCTTAATGATTTAGTCTGTTTTTGAATCCAATATACTTTGTGGGAAAAGTGATTCGTGCGAAGTGCCCATGGAAAATGTTCGCAAGCGGCCTTCAGAGCAGATGCATTTGGAGGGTAAGCAGCGTTTTTTACGAACGACTGGCAGAAGGCCCGGTATTTCAATGCCGGGATGATCCCAGAAACATAGGTTTAAATAAAGAAATTGGCCCTTGCTTTTATTTTTTAAATATTGTATCATTAATATAGAATGTATGTTCGGAGGTCCGGGTGAATATGGCGAAAAAAGGTCCCCGCTATGTCGTAGAACTATTCCTCAAAACGGAGATTTTTCAAGTTCATATATTAGAGAAACGCCTTGAAATCGGACGCCATATCGGCAAAAATGCTTAAATGAATTTAATACGTTCTATGAGATGTATCAATCGTTTGAAGAAAAAATGCGCTCTTTAGGTGAAAAACACATTTCCAGTATTGGATTCTAAGTGAGAAAGATATAACCTTTGTCGTGATGAAACCCACGAAAGATAGGCATATCTCCTGTCGTGAGACAGTGGGTGCAAATGCCTATTGGTGTTGTATAGGTCAAACACCGGATGCGTACGTTAAGTTGTGAGAGCCGACCGCAAGGGAAGCCTCGAGCGAGTCCCCTCGTTCGACAGAACGATTTGTGCGCGAAAGTCGTGTGGAAAAGCTCTAGTCCGCAGCCAGAACCTCATCTGGAAAGGGAAAAGCACAAAGTACACACGCGCCATTGCAATTTGTCGCAATGGAACCGTGACCCTTTAGGGTCCCGGAACCTCCCCATTTCAATGGGGAGAGGTTTCAGGGAGGTTGTTGATGAATCATCTAAAGAATTCAGTTATTTTTCGCGATCCAAGCTGGTTAAGAGAACATATTTTCAGTATCTTGGAGTTTTATTATCCAACATGCATCGATTTGGAAAATGGGGGATATTACAGTTGCTTTCTTGATGATGGCACAATATGTGATGACAAAACCAAGCATTTGGTCAGTACATGCAGATTTATTTACAATTTCAGTATTGGTGCTATCCTGGGGGGTTCTCCGGATTATGTTCCAGCTGCAGAACATGGTCTGCGCTTTTTACAACATCATCATCTTGACCAAATAAACGGTGGTTACTTTTGGTTATTAAAAGGAAATAAATTGGCAGATTCCAATAAGTATGCATATGGCCATGCTTTTGTCCTGCTTGCGGCTTCCAGAGCTTATCAGGCTGGTATTAAGTGGGCTAGAACCATCATTGAGTACGTATTCGATGTCCTTGAGAATCATTTTTGGCAGGAAGAACATGAATTGTATGCAGACCAAATTAGTTCAGACTGGACCAATGTTTCTCCGTATAGGGGACAAAATGCCAATATGCACTTGTGTGAGGCAATGTTAGCTGCCTTTGAGTCCACTAATGATACCAAATATCTGCAAAGAGCCTATCAATTGGCAAAATCTGTTACAATTAAGCTTGCATCCCAATCTGGTGCACTTATTTGGGAGCATTATGATGTGAACTGGAATATCGATTGGACTTACATTGAAACCAGTCAAAGCAAACGGGAGTTTCGGCCATATGGCTTCATTCCGGGTCATTCCATCGAATGGAGCAAACTGTTATTGATATTGGAAAGGCACGTCGCACAACCATGGTTGGTCCAAAGGGCCAGGCAATTGTTTCAGTCTGCATGGAGTAAAAGTCGGGATATTCAATATGGCGGATTATTTTATTCACTAACTCCTGAAGGTGCGTTAATGGATACAGATAAATATTATTGGGTCATGGCAGAAACAATCGGTGCATCTGCGCTTTTAGCAGAAAGGCTAGAGGAGGAATTCTATTGGAATGTTTATGACTTAACTTTTGCATATTCTTCTGTCTATTTAATCGATCATCACTATGGCGGGTGGTATCAAAAACTGTATCGAACCAACCTCAAATATGGGAATGTAAAAAGTCCCCCGCCTAAAACAGATTATCATCCCATTGCAAATTGTTACGAAGCCATTCGTTCCTTCATAAAAACGCGCAACTGATTGCCCCTTTATAGGATACGTATAATGTATTTGTAAAGTAATGTACCAACATATTTGTTTATCCCTTTTTAACAAGGAAGGGCTGCAGCCGGTGATGGAAATTGCGCTTGATACGGGGAGTATAGCCATTTCGTCCGCTTCCTCTCCAAAGGGGCGTCCAAAAGTCGAAAAATCGACTTTTCGGGCAGCCCCATTTCCGCATCAAAAACTAGGGGTTAAATTCTCCCTTTTGTATTGTCAGGACTTTTTCATTCAGGACAATGTTTTCGCCTCTTCGTTGCTCATGCCAAACAGTAAGGACGTTTGTCCTCTATTTGCCGTAAAATGTCTAAAATTGACCAATGACTTTCTGGCCTGTTAGGTGACCAATATCTTCCGGGTTGATCTTTTTGCGGACAAGGATTTGACCTTCTCATAATCTTTCATATAGCAGTCCACAGCTTCTAAGCTATGGTAAATCCGTTATCAATATCAAGCGGTGCTTTTTGTTGTTCGTATAGCTCTATAATGCACGTTCTATGCGTAATGCCTGGTCCAATATCTAATTGATTCCTTTTGATTGGAAGAATAATTTAATGCTCTCCTACTTGCCAAAAAGCCATTTCTCAGCACATTTAAAAAAGAACAAAGCGGCGTAAGTGATTAAGAATTCTTTTAGATAGAAAAACCCAAGAATGCTGTTAACATAACATTCCTGAGTAATTCATTTTTTAGACAGTACTGATGTTTATATTTTTTTGAATGGCTGCCTTTTGCTTGAATTCCAAACGGCGACGGTGAAGAATTGGTTCAGTATAGCCATTGGGCTGGTCTATTCCCTTGAATACAAGATCACAAGCCGCTTGAAATGCTGTTGATTCATCAAAGTTATCCGCCATCGGCCTGTATAAAGGGTCACCGGCGTTCTGCTTGTCCACTATTTTTGCCATCCGTTTCATCGTTTCCATCACTTCTTCTTTTGTACAAATGCCGTGATAGAGCCAATTGGCAATATGCTGGCTGGAAATTCTCAGTGTCGCCCGATCCTCCATTAATCCGACTTCATGGATATCGGGTACTTTTGAACAGCCAATTCCCTGTTCCACCCAGCGGACAACATATCCCAAAATTCCTTTATACTGATCTTGCCGTTAATCGAACAACTTCTTTTGAAGAATAATCTTAGGCTCCCCTCGTTCATCCGTATATGTACCAATGACAACAAACCCGTTTTTAATATTCAAAATAAGCATATTCCGCCATTTATTCTTTGTTTTTGTTTGAACGACCCTAAATCTATTTTCGCTTAAATAGTGGTGCTGAATTTCCATTAATTTCGTAGCGATACCATTCCCTCTATAGCTCTCGTCAACGCCGCCTAACCAGCTGTAAAACTCTTCGTCATTAACTTTATAGCCAATCTTAAACCCAATCACTTTATCCCTTTCCATGGCTACAATCATCAACAGACCCGGTCTGCTTTCCATCTGTTTAACCAAATTAGCGGAATCGCCAAAAATGCGGTTATGCAAGCGCAAAATGCCATTTAAAATTTTAGTTTCGGGGATGGACGTGAAACAAGCATACTTCACATCCATATAAATTCACCTCTAAATCATTACACCCAAGCTTTAGGATTTAAAAAGCTGTCCAATCTTTTCACTGTCTTTTCCAAAGCCGTAATGGACTTGATTGTATTCAATGGTTCCACATCTAAAGAATGATTGGCATTCGGGACTGTTTCGATTTGGATTTTGGTGTTTTTTTCCAGAGCCTTCATTCTGCTTGGAATATAATGGGTGTCTTTTTCTCCAATAACAATGATAGATGAATGCTTGCAGAGTAACAGATTTTTATATATCATTTCAAACTTTAATAAAGGGGTAAGCAATACCATTTTAGAATGTAAATACATATCATTTTTCATAAACCCGTTAATAATTGGAATGGTGCCAAGTGATTTTCCCAAAAATACAGTTTTTGGATATTGCTTTTCTTTCATCACCTCTGTTATCACAGGATTTATTTCTTCGCAGATCGTATCGGTTACTTCTGTTAAAGGAAGCTCCAATATGTCATGTTTAAAAGAATAATGAATATGAACAACATCATACTTATTTTCAATCATCAGCATTGTAGAATAATAGAGTAATGGCTTGTCGTATGTATAAGCCGCGCCACAGAACATAAAACACACGGCCGGATTTCCATTTTCAATAAAAGTGTATTGAACTTCCTTTCCATTATTGATCATTGTTCTTTTATGAATCATCATAAACAGTAATTCCCCTTTAACAACCAGCATTTTAACCCGAAGGGTTTATCCCCGTTTTCATCTGCAGCTCATACAATTGCATGTTTATTCCGGACGATTCTACTGTAGTACCCTGCCAAACTTTTTTTCATACAAGTCACGGATCCAGCTTCACAGGTGCTTTCCACTGCTGATTCGGCGAAGGAATGTTTTTCAGCAGGCTTTTCCCAACTCCTTCGCCATTTGTATGTCAGCATGATTCAAACGGCAGCGTTTTTTAGCTTCTGCCCAATCAGAATTCTTCTTCTTGCTCATCAATATCCATTCCTTTCAGAAGTATGTTATCATGCAGATATATAAATATGATAAATTAAAAGTAACCGGGAGGCGACAGGATGGCTAAGGCAGGTTCAAACCCCAGATTCACTATTGCCGATATAAGCGGTTGGGATGGCCAGTGGGAATTGATTGAGGGCATTCCATTCAATATGACGCCGTCCCCTTCTTCAACACATCAACGAATTGTCGGTGAGTTGTTTTATGCATTGCGGACCTTTTTCGGAAAAAGCGGCTGCTCCGTTTTTACGGCGCCTTTTGATGTTCAGTTAAATGAGGCAGATGAGTATACCGTTGTGCAGCCTGATCTTTCGGTTTTTTGTAAAGAAGAGGCCATTCAAGAAAAGCGTGCGGTCGGTGTACCCGATTTGATTGTAGAAGTGCTTTCGCCTTCCACTGCCTTAAAAGATCGAAATGAGAAATTTAATGTGTATGAGCGGACCGGTGTCAAGGAATATTGGCTTGTCGATCCCCTTCATTTGACGGTTGAAGTCTATGGCCTTTTGGATAATCGCTACGGAAATCGTTATGTATATGGACCTGACAATAGCCTGCAATCTTTTCTTTTCCCCGATTTGTCCATTGACCTTAAAAACATTTTACTTGTTTGAACATTTTTTAATTTATGTTCATTCACGAAAAAAATGTTCCGATGATTGGAACAACAGCTGATTCCGAAGTAAGAAAAACAGACAAAACGGCCTGATTTACATTTTGCAGCCGTCGAGGCCAATATGGCTTTATTCTAAAATCAAGGAGGTAGAAACGGGCTTTGATTTCTTACAGGCAAAAAGAACAATGGTTTGATCATTTTTCTTCAGTATCCCTTGAAGAAAGTTATGAAATGTGCATGAATCTGCTTGATGAAAATATACCTGATGATGAACTGATTGAAGACGATTTTGGAACCATATCTGTTGAACTGAAAAGCGAACTTATTCAAGAAAAACAATATGAAAAAGCAATCAATCTTATTGAAAAAATCAAAAGCACTACTACAAAATTGTATCGGAAAGAATTTCCCTATTTGAGTGAATTCGCCGTTGAGTATTACTTATTCAAAAAGAAATATGAAAAAGCCAATGCCCATCTTGAACCCTTTATTAAAAATCCGGACCATGGGTACGATATGTTCCTTCCGCTCTTTGATAAAATACGTTTTTACCAAATGGATGACCTTGCAATAAAATTGGCCAATCAATTGTATAAACCGATAAAAGAAAGCCCTGAATTAATTGGCGGGGCAGAATTCGATTTATTGGATGTCATTTTTTATCATATTTTCCAAGAGTTATATGAAAAACTGGAAAAAAATGAAGAGATCGATATCCAACAATTGAAGGCTACATTCAAAAAATATGAATACGATGATACTTTTCTGGACAAGGATTTTCCGGAAATTTATCATACCTTAAAAACCATGGCTTCCAGGAATGGAGCTGCTGCTTTCACCAAAAATGAATGGACTCATGCTGTCCACGACAATGCGCAAAACGCCATAAAAACTTTATTTTGGTCGTTTGCGGTATATATGCTAAAACGGGGAAAATTTCACTTTTCCTTAAGTACAGACATCTGGTTTCCATTCTTCAACATGCTTTTGGAAAGGGAGACTCTCCAGGACTTCAAATTCGGCTATCAGGATGTAGACGAATTAACCGGCAAATTTTTTGGATTCATGTCCAACAAGAAAGAAAGGGGCTTTGCTTTAACATGGGGCGTGCCATACATATATGATTTTCTGTTTGAGCAGGAACTTGTCGGCAGGGAGTCATATGACGAAGCGTTAAGGCATATTGACGCCATTAAAAAACGATTACGGTATCTATATAAAGAAGACTTGTGGCGATTCGATTTTGTCCATACATGGGTCAAACCTTTATCTGTCAGCGAGGAATCGTTTGCAGAAGAAGAGCAACGGTTTCAAAAAACCTTTTTGAGTCCGCCGAGGAAAACATTCAGCTCTCCTTCTGCCGGTTCAAAGAAGAATATATTTGATGATTTATTTAACGAGGAGAACAATCGGCCGAAAAAACCAAAAGCAGCCAAAAAGAAAGCACGAAAACAAGCAAGTAAACAGAGAAAAAAGAACAGAAAGAAATAAACATAAACAGATGAAGCTGGCATTCAGAAAGTTTCCCTCAGAATGCCAGCTTAATAGACTTGTGTTAACTTAAACTGGAATGATTGAACGCCTCGGTGATTTCCCTTTTAAAAGCGACATGTCTTGGATACTTCTTTTTGTATTTTTCGATAAAACTTAATCCTTCCTGCCTGTTTCCCCTGTTTGCCATAGTTTCCGCCACCGCCACCAGTAATCTGGCGGCTTTATGGTAGCTCCCCCGATATTGGTTGCTGACAATCGCATCGACTCTTTTTCCTGTTTGCTCTTTGCACCAGTTGAGATAGAATTCCTCCTGTTCAGCCGATAATTCACTCAAAGGCAAGATATGATCCATTACTTTGCGGTATTGTTTCACATAACTATTATCTGAATCATAATCTATACCGGCTGTTGCTTCAATCAATTGCTGTTCAAGAACAGATGAATCTATCCTTTTCTTTGACAACAGGACCAGCATAAATGCAACAAAAATAAATTTTGGATTGTCATAGGAACTCCACCCCACGGGTCCCTTGCCCTTACAAAGTTCGAATATTTTTTCATGCTGGCCGGCTAAAAGCAGCGCGTTTGCATACACCCTATCCGAAAATCCGGACGTGTTGCGCTCCGGGAGAATATTCCTTCCGGTATCCCCGGTTTTCTGTAATTGCTTTAATCTTTTTACTGCTTCGTTCTGTACGGCATCCAGGCAGCCATGTTTGATGGCAATAGCATATAAATCAACAAGATGTTCCATTGTTGGTTTGGAGAGGAAACATTCTTTATGCCCTTCCAGCTTCAGATCATCGTTTTGCAGCTTCTCGCCAATTTTTACAAGAGTTGCTGCAATCTGTGCCCTTACAATGAAATCTACGGGGATATTGGACAATCCTTCTTTTGCCACTTTCACAATCTCGCCATCAGGGTGGCCGCCGTTTTCCAACTTTTGAATCCAATCTAAATATGCCGCCGGGTAAGTATCGGCATGTTCCTTTGCAAATATTGATAATGCCGGAATGCCGCCCTTCAGGAAAACGGCTTCCCTAAGCAAATCCCCGGAATAAAACGTCCGGAAGTCTTTTAAAAAATCTATCGATTCTTTCAGAAAAATATCAAAGTCCGGCAGCTCGGTGTCCAGCACATCCCTAATATCTATTAATTTCAATTGAGACCGTGCAAAATATCTATAGTTCTCCATTGCCTCGTAAAAGGCATTTACCCGTTCTCCGGGACTGGCATTTACATAGACGGCTCGAAGAAACAGGGTAACCTGCTCATTTACATCTACTTCCAGCATATCGGCCAGATCCACATCACCGGGAAGATAATCTGATTCCATTCCCATATCAACAATATCAAATAACTTCCTGTATGCTTCTTCAGCAGCCTCGGTGTTGCCTCTCAGCATCATTTCTCTTATCTCTAAAAGAAATTCAGCTACTTCCTCCATCCAGCTTTCATCGCCATAGGCTCTTTCATCATGGATTTCATAGTCCCAGCCATAGCCGTCAAAAAAATCGCCATTCTCCACCCGTACTCCAAAACCCTCAATCTCATGGATAAGACTTTCTTCATCATATAGTGAATCTTCTATATCTTGCTTTGGCTGTAATCTGTCCAAAAACTCCTCCCTCTTTGTGGGCGGCACTTCGCTGGCCCAAGTCAGTATAGCTTTTTGCAGCTCCTCCTCAGAAAAGGCGTTTAACTGTTTTTTTACTTCGTTCATAAATTCTTTATAACTTAACACCGATACGATTCCTCCCTTTGCTTTGTCACTATACTTTTTATTCAGCCTCTGCTTTGCATGGAAGCAACAGAAAAAGTTACCGATATGTAAAAGGAACTCCGAGCCTTGAAGAAACAGCAAATGCATGGCCACTAAAAAAATTGTACTGAGAAGCCCGGAAAGACAAAAAAACTCCGCTCGAACTAAACGAAATTCTTCTTATCCAAGTATGAAGTTATAAGATAAAACATCCTTATTTCGTATAAACAATAACTATTTTAGGCTTTTATGAAATACGAGTAATTCCCCTTTCTTTCCCATCACTCTCATTCCTTTATCTATAAATCCGCTTCGCTTATAAACGTGCTGTGCAACGATATTTTTATGGTTAACCGCGAGGATGATTTCCTTTTTGCTTGGAAAATGTTTTTTTACGAATGAATCCAGCATTCTTAACGACTCAATAGCAATTCCTTTTCCTTGGAATTCCTTGTTAACGGAATAGCTTCTTATTAAGATAGCATCCTTGTTCGTACTGTATGCCCGCACCCCTTCTCCTTCGTCCAGGATCAAAAAACCCGCCGGTTCCCGATGATACAAAATAACGATGGGATATTTTCCAGGATCCTTTTCACATTCCGATATTCCTTTTAATGGTAGTGAAGCATATACGCTTTGCTCTTCGGACAATTCATATTCACTTAACTTGGTATAATAATCTTTTTTATAAAAATCGAGAGTTATCGTTTCTTTATTATGTATGTCCATCTTACTACCCTCCCCCTTTTGTTCAAAATAAGTTTTGACCACATTTTAATGCTTTCTTGCATAAATTGTATCACTCCTCAAGGGTGGTTTTTTTACGGCCGGTGCGGCGGCTTATACGGCGGTTACGGATGGCGGCTTCGGCATGCACAAAATGTTCGCTTTAATCGTCGTGCTTTCCATGCTGCTTGTTATCATCGAGCTGTAATTTATTAACACTTGATTGCCATAATGACGGATTATAGTCCCCTAAAGCCCGGATCTTTTTCAGAGAAACCGCCAAGAGCGCCAACTTCAGGCGCTCTTTTTGTTTTTGACCATCCTTTATTAAGCGGTAAAACCGCAAATCCGATATTTCGAAGCCCGCACCAATAGTGATTGCGAATTACATTTGATTCCGAAAACCTGGCTGGTTGATTTTACGCAATTAAGGCCATCATGAGACTGTCTTGAATTATCCAGAAAGCGTACAATCAGTACTTTCCAAATACCTTTAACTTCGGATTTGCGATACATAATTTCTGAAAATATGTTGTTTTCATAATGCCAAATCCAATCAGAGCACCAAGGATATTGAGAATGAAATCATCAATATCAAAACTTCCTCTTCTTGTAAACAATTGTATTGCTTCAACAATTAATAACATTGTCATCATGGACAAAAAAAATATGCCCGCTTTATTTGTTTTTCTGAAAAAGATCGGAAGATATATTCCCATTGGCAAAAATAACATGACATTCCCAACGAGGTTTTTTACAGGTATATCGATATTCATGCTTCCATCAACCATTGCCTTCAAATATATATTGATCGTTTTAAATGGAACAATATTTGACGAATACCTTATGTATTCCAGCATTGTCAGATCTGACCATGAAGCTCCCCTTGAGCCCAAGAATAATACAATCAATAACGCGAATAGATAAAATACAAAACTAATACAAAAAATCATTTTCACTATTTTTTTCATATTCTCCCCTGCTGTTCTTTATTTAGTTGCCCTTGGGCAACCTATTCCCAACTACTATTTTAATCTATTTCTGCTGATATGGAAAAAAGAAAACTGATGAAATAAGCAATGCAAGTTGCACCGAACAAAGCAAAATCCCCCGGGGTAAGGACTATATACAAACTGAATGGAAATGCCAAATAAAAGCGATGAACATGAATGAATTTTAAGAGCTTAATGAAGAATGAATGGCCAAACAGGCAGGAAGAAACACCAAAAGAATGTAGTTACAACTGGTCCGGCATCCGCGGGATTGGAATAGGGATTAAAAAAATGAGAACAAGCCATCATATCAAACTTGCTCCCCTTAACAATAACTCTATAGCAGGGATGAAACTTTAAGCATATTTTGCATTACCTCCCTTAAAGGGATGGCAGCCGCCGAAACAGCCGCCACCTTATTCGTCTGACCTTAAACTTTCTTATATTGAAATAAAATCATATATACTTTAGCAATTTTTGAACCAGCTCTTCATATTTGACGAAAAAATCCCTTATTGGAATTACCGCAAAATAAGATGAAGCTTCTGCATCAGCCAATATGCATTTATCATAAATGAGACTGATATGGAGTTCATGTTCAGGTTTTATGCCTCTTTTTATAAGCGAGGCCGCCAAATCTGCATATAATTTTTCGGCCACTTCATCAATGGACCTTTCTGCGGCAAAGCGCCCCGCAAAGCTGTTCCACCACACATCGAATGCCTTATAAATTTCGCTAAAATCCTTTAAGCCAATGGAATTTACCGGAAACAGCCTTTCATAAAATAAATCTTTTTCTTCATAAAATATGTATGCACCGTTTATATGGTCGTCTGCTATTCTTTGTGAAACTTCATTCCACAATTCATTATATTTTGATTCGAAATTTTCATTAAAAGTTATTCTCAATGGTAAATATGGAAATGTAACTTCTCCTTCCTTTCGACTTTGATTGAGAAAAATATTTTGAATGTAAATCAAAAAATTCAAAGCAAAGGAGGCATCAATTTTCATCAAAAGTGAATTTTCCACTTTTTCCTCTCCCTTTTTTGAAGAACTATTAATGCCGGAAAAAAGCTTGGTTCATCGCTTTCTCTTTTTCTTTTTATCGGCTGTCAGAAACAGGTATAAATGAAAAATGTCACTGCATCTATCGCGACAAGCAACAGATTTCCGATCCAGTACTTGTAACAAAATTTACCTATTTTACTATGAAAACGGTGTTTTTTTTGATGATTCATCTATTTACTATAACTAGGCATGTTAAACATTTATTCGACTTTTTTCAAGAAAATTTGGGGAGAAACAGTGGCACTGCAACCCTATTCGACATTTTCCGAGGAATTTCAGGGAGGGGCACCGCCACCTACTGCTTTCTGATGATCCCATTTTTAAAAGCATAAATGACAGCCTGCGTACGGTCCTGCACTTCCAGTTTGCTCAATATGTTGCTGACGTGTGTTTTAACGGTTTTTATGGTGATAAAAAGTTCATCGGCAATTTCTTTGTTTGCTTTCCCTTCGGCCATGAGTGTGAGAATTTCCATTTCGCGGTTCGTTAAGTCTTCATGGAGGGGGCGCATTGTACGATGATGCAGCTTTTTCATCATTTTATCCGTAACCTGGGGTTCCAGGACTTTTTGTCCTTTGTATGCGGATCTGACAGCATCCGCTATGTCGCTGGCTTTGGAGGTTTTCAGCATATAACCGGCGGCTCCCGCCTCCAGGGCCGGATATACTTTTTCATCATCCAAAAAGCTTGTCACGATCAGAATCTTCGCTTCCGGCCATTCCTCCAGAATGGCTCTTGTGGCATCGATTCCGTTCATGCCTTCCATCACCAAATCCATTAATATGATATCCGGGCGCAGCGACAGGGCAAGGTCAACGCCTTGTTTTCCGTCCCCCGCTTCGCCGATCACTTCTATATCCTCTTGAACCGACAAATAGGCCGAAACACCAATTCGAACCATTTCATGATCATCAACCAGCAAAACTTTGATCATTGTTCATCTTCCCTCCTCATTTGGCAGAGGAATTTTCACTTCGATGCTTGTTCCCCTTCCCGGCAAACTGACGATCTTGACATGACCTCCAATTTCCGATGCCCTTTCCCTCATGTTTGTCAATCCGTAGGAACCGGCTTTTTGATCGTCCATGTTAAAGCCCTTGCCGTCATCAATCACCTTTAAAAAAACGAATTGATCCACCTTCATCATATGCACTTCAAGCGTTTTTGCTTTAGCGTGTCTTAAAGTGTTAGAAACCGCCTCCTGCAATATCCGGAACAAGTGATCCTCAATTCCTTTTTCCAATTGAATGTCCTGTAAATTCCATGTAACCTTCAAAGGCAGTTTGGCCGTCAGTTCGGAAAGCAGTTCCTGCATCCCGATTTTAAGCGATTTGCCTTCCAGCTGAATCGGCCTGAGATGAAGAAGCAATGCCCTCATTTCAGATTGGGCTTCATTTATGATTTCTTCAACCATTATCCTTTGTTTTGCTGTCGTTTCGCTTGTTGGATCGGGGCTTTGATTGATTGCCGATAAAAGCATCGTTGCAGCAAAAAGCTGTTGGCTGACAGAATCATGAAGCTCTCTTGCCAGCCGATTCCTCTCCTGAGTGAGAACCTCTTCTGTTAATTCACGGTTCCATTTCACCCGTTCGTTCGTGAATTTTTGATACAGCAGCGTTTGCTCTTTTAGTCTGGACCTTATGTGATCGATCCCTCGCCAGATCGACGAAAAATGATCCTTTTTTGCGGACGGAATCGTGACCCGGTCATAATTTCCCCCTTCCAGTTCCAAAAGGCTCCATTCGATCTTTTCCATTTGTTTGTCAATAGAGATTCCGACTATGTAACCGGCAATCGCCCCTACCAACAAACAGACGGCAAGGATAAAAAACACATTTGGTACAAGCAAATAACTTTTTTGCAGCAATAATTCATACCAATCCGTGTCAACAGTGAACAGAAAAATCAAAAGAACAAACAGAAAAACGAAGAGAGCCAGGGACGCAAAGTACAATGACAATGTTCTCGCCATTTTCATGTGCGTCTCACCTCAACATCCCCGAACATAACACTTGTAACAATTTTTATTCTCCGGGATGTTTTGTCATCTCCGCCTGAATAGTAAATGACGTTGGAATTCAACAGCTCTTCTTCCTGATTGAAAATATTCAACTTGCCGCTGATGGCTGAGTGGTTAATGGTTACGGAAGCATCAATAGGCACGAAGAGCTGAATATTGCCAACCAAACCACGAATGAGAACGACACTTTCTCCAGGCGGAAGCATGGTCATTCCAAGATCGATAATCGTATTTCCAAACCCGGACTGTATATTAATATCATCCCACTCAAATATTTCATTAACAACCCTTCGGTTTCCGGAAAGCATGTTCTTGATAAAGGGGGTTTTCCTGGTGACTTTAGTTTGATGGTCGGGCGGAATGGTATATACATTTATTCTTTTTGGCTGATTTTTTGTTTTTGAATATTGGATAAGTGCATAAATGGCCGCTGCAAAAATGAAAATTTTAAAAACAGCTGTGGAAATGATGGCGATCATAACAAGCGAAACACCGATGATTAAATATATTTTCTTTGACTCTTTATGCTTATGGCTTTTCCAATAATATATAATGAAACAACCGATGAGAAGAGGGACAAAAAGCCTCCAATTGATCAGAAGCTCCAGCGCCAATCCAATTCCCGCAAACAGGATGGCCCAGCCCATTTTGCTGTTTCTGCTGAAGTTTTTCATTGATGTCCCTCCTCATCGATAAATTGTTCATTTCTGATCCTCTTCTAGTCTATCACGAATGATCGCTTAATTCACCGGAATCTTGTTTGCTTAATTCTTTTGCCAGCTGCTGAATGCGTGCATCAAAAATGCTGATCTCATATTCATCATTCGCTTTCTTTTCTTCCCGCTCGAATAATTTTTCAATATTTTCCATGTTTTCGGCAGGTATTCCAAATTCGGTTTCTTTCAATACCCTGTTCATTTTGTTTTTCATTAAGACGACGTTTTCCTGGCCCATCAGTTCCAGTCGTTTCATATGCATATCTTTCAGTTTCAACTTCATTTCCCGGTACTTTTGCTCCAGCTCTTCCAATTGGTTCACGGAATTGTCATAGGCAAGTTTCAGGCGCCCGGCACGTTCCTCATATTGGGCCTGTTCGCGCAATGCGATTTCTGATAAATCTTCAGCCCCTGCTTTTAAGGCAATTTCCCCTTGCTCTTTTCTCTTTTCAGCCATTTTCTCGATCTGCTGCCACTCTTTGTAGAATTCATCCTTCAAAAGCTTCTGCCTTTCTATCAGCTTTGCGGCTTTTTTTACTTCTGCCTCGCTTTCGCGCAAATATTGATTGAGCATGGAAATGGGATTTGGATCCTTCTTTTTTTCGGCAACTTCATAGAAGTCATCCTTTATGGCTTGTTTGATTCTTTCAAATAAAGTGTTCATGTTCTCAGTCTCCTTTTTTTTATAGATTGGTACGGCCTTTTTCAAGATCTTTCCATTGGCGTTCAAAATTCGTGAATGGATCGTGCTCTATTTCGACCTCTTCTGTTTTTTCCTTTTTCCAATTTTTATATCCCACATAAAGGACATAAATGGCTGCTATTCCTGCCAATGCCGGCAAATTGCCCAGCAAACCGGACAACCCGATCAGGCCAAGGATCCCCCAGGCAATTTTTTGCCATGTGGAACGGGTTTTTAAAAACTGTTTCAGTGAAAAATAGACGATGATCAAACTGATCGCCAACCCGACAATATTTCCCAGGCTTGCAATCGCGATGATGGCCAAAATGACCGCCAAAGTAAAAGTAAGCAAATTCTTCATGTTAATCTCCCCTTTCATACTTGTTGACTTTATCTTACAAAATGAATGACGATTGCCAAACGACCTTAAGCCCGGTTTTTCCCTCGGTCTTGAGACTGAGATGCCAAATCACATTCGCCAGCAAGAATTTTCGGGGAGTGACAGCGTATAATGGAAAATTGGACGCAGCAGGTATTTTTTTCAGCTTCAAATTCATAAAAAAATTCATACTATAACAGTGAAAAAAGACTGCTAATTTGCAGTCCTCTTCAGCTCTTGTATTGAGTGGTTGGCATTGTATGTGTCGGCTACTCATAACAATACCTTTATCCCAAAGTAGTCAACAAAACCATAATTCCATTAGTTAAACCATGAATCATTACTGATGGCCAGATCGAATTGGTTCGTTCATAGGCTAAAGCCAAAATGATACCACTAAAGAAATTTACAGGCATTGCGTTATATGTTGGAATATGAATAATAGTAAAGATTATTGCGCTAAGTAAAATAGCCCCAATAAATCCAATGCGTGTACGCAACCAGCGATATATAAAACCGCGATAAAAAATTTCTTCGTATATGGGTGAGATAATTGCTGCAGAGATAAAGGCAATTAGAACTGTCAAGAAAGTTACATTTTGCTGGATTGCCTCTGTTTTGCTGTTCTCCCACGAATTCCCTATGAAAATAGTAAGCAGCATTATTATCACAGCACCAACCATTAAGATAATGGAAAATATAACAATGATTTTCCAATCCTTTACAGTGAATTTTTTTATCCCTACTTCACTCCAAGAAAGTTTTTTTGGACGAAGTGCGATCAAATAAACACCTGAAATCAGAATAATTGCTATTGTTAACCCCATTAATGTTCCAGCATAAAGATCATTATCAAACCAGCGAGAATAAATGGGGTGAACAACGAATTTAATACATCCAATAACTAATACAAATTCAATTAGCATTAATAATATGAATTCTTTTATACCCCAACTGTCTTGTTCTTTCCAGTTTATTTCCATTCGTCATCCCTCTTCCTAAATAAGATATAGTCCAAATATATTAGATGACGTTACGTCGCTTTCAAGCATTTTTTTAGGAGATAATGAAAATGAAATGATGGACTACTGGTGAGGGTATTTAAATAACGAAATATATCCGTTCGCACATTTCCTTGCTATGATCAGATTAATCTCCTTACGCCAAGTTTTAGGAATGATAACGGAAAGCGATATTGTTCGGAGGATGACTTATTTCATTTAGAAAAAGTTTTAAGCCTTATCTAAAATTGTGAGGGATGATCATAAAAAAAAGTCCCTGACAAATATGCAAAAAATTCAGCATATTATGCCAAGGAACTACAGAAATCAACCTGGTGGAATTTAAACAAAGCGGGGTTGTTTGGGCTGGAACAAAGTGGTGCTTTACAATATTGACGCATGATATATGCCTTTTTGTATGATTTTAAAAGTTACACATAAATGTGTGGCTTCATAAACAGAGCGAAGACCATTATTCTGGAAATACGCCAATCAATATCCCATTATATGGGATATTTAAATACATTTACTACTTTTTAAAATGCTTATCTACTAAGAGTTTTCCTTCTTGATCAAACATAACAGTCAGCCCGGTACCAAACCCTTCCTGGTGCAGCATATACAAGACCCCGGTTTCATTATCACAAATAACTTTAGTAACGTTTGGTTTTCCTTGCGTGTAAATTTCTTGGAAACTCAAATTGCACCTTTCCATTCTTGATCAGCAAATATGCATCAAAGGAATTTCCATTTTTACTTTTGAAACCTTTAATAAGGCTTGTTTTTCCACTACCTAACATCTTCTTAATCATCGTCTTACTTAATTTTTTCCCGCAAAAGACTTGGTCAATCTGAAAATGTGCAACCATTTTGATATTCGGAACATCCGTAAAACTTTCCCTTGTCCTGGATCTTGCCGGTCCCACACAATGGGCACGGTCCTATAGCGGATTGCTGCTATATTCCCCCGCCCTCTGCCTCTAATTGAATGACATGGCGCGGTGCATTTTCCATTAAAGATAGAATAAACTTTTCTATCCGTTGGATAAAGATATCCTGCGAACCTTGCCCGTTGCCGATTTTAAATAAATACCGTTCCCATTTTCCCGTCATTTCCGGGCTTGACAACAGTGTGCCTTCCACTGCCCGGCAGAGAGTTTTCCCTTTTTCCGTTATATGCACGATGTTCTTTTTAACTTCAATATACTTTTGGTGTTTCAGTGTTTCAATGATGGCTGCACGAGTGGCTTCGGTTCCAATACCTTCCGTTCTATTCAGCATTTCCCTTGCTTCTTCGTCTTCAATGTCTTTACCGGCTTTTTTCATCACTTGAATCAATCTGCCTTCAGTAAAAGGCTTCGGGGGCTTGGTCATGCCTTCTTTCATCTTTACGGCAACGGTACAAGCTTCCCCCTCTGTCATTATAGGAAGTGGCGCCTCTTCCCCTTTTATCTGAGGTGTTTTGGATTCCTCTTTGGCAAATATTGCCTTCCAGCCTTTTTTCCGCTCTGTTTTCCCTGTTTTTTCAAATAGGAACCCATTCACATTTACTACAACTTTCGTCTCTTCATACTCATAATCAGGAGCAAACATAGCAAGAGTGGTTAAAATTACTTCCCGATAAATCGTTCGCTCCTTGTCGGATAATGAATGGATGTTTACGGGTTGTTTAGTGGGGATGATGGCATAGTGCTCCTGGACTTTGCTTCCATCGACAAATCTTTTTTGCGCATTTGGATAAGCTACCTCAAGGGTAATACCTGCAGCATTTTGATAATCGGAAAGACGCTCTTTTAAATAAGCAAATTCATTTTCCGTAATAAAATGGGTGTCCGTCCGTGGATAGCTGATCAATTTCTTTTCATACAAGCCCTGGGCGATTTTCAAAACTTCAGACGGGCTGTATTTCCACAGTTTATTGGCTTTGCTTTGCAAGGAGGAGAGAGAATGGAGTTTGGGGGACTTTGTTCTTTTTTGCACTTTTTCAATCCGCTGGATGACTCCCTTGTTTTCTCCTTCGGCCACACCATGCTCTTTTAAAACGTTCTTTGCCTCTTGTTCGGATGGAAACCGTTTCCTATGTATTGCTTCAAAATGTCCGTTTTTTACCGTTGTATCTCCAATCCATTCGTAAAAAGGCTCCGGCTTAAAGTTTTCAATTTCCTTTTGGCGCTTATAGATTAAATAAAGTGTCGGAGTCTGGACCCGGCCGACACTGAAAGGGCCACGCAGTCCTTTTTGCTGCAACAACAATGTATACAGCCTCGAAGCGTTCATTCCGACAAGCCAGTCACTGAATTGCCTCGTTTGCGCCTCCCGGTATAACGGAATATAATGATTTCCTTCTCTTAAACGGCGGAACCCTTTTTGTATTTCGTCCGTTTCCAACGAATTGATCCACAGCCTTTTCGTCGGTTTATTCGCCGCTCCGGCCAACTGGATGATGCTTCTCGCAATATTCTCCCCTTCCCGGTCACAGTCCGTGGCCACTATGATTTCCGTTGCCGATTGGAGCAAATTCTTTACCAAATTGAACTGCTTCCTCTTATCTTTTGCTACTTGAAACCTGAACTGATCAGGAAAAACCGGCAGCGTTTTCAGGGACCACTTTTTCCATTCTTCTTTGTAATCTTGCGGTTCCACCAATTCAACCAAATGGCCAAATCCCCAGGTAATAAGCGCTTTTTGATTAAAAAAACGCCTGTCATTTACTTCGATATAACCACCTTTTTTGTTTGTATGATTGAATGCTTCGGCATAAGCCCTTCCCTGGCTTGGCTTTTCGGCTAAAATGACGATGGACATATAACCGCTCCCTTCATATGAATCTCCTCTTCTTAGCCTTTTAAGAACCGATTCGGCTTGAAGAGGGGTTTCCGCTTAAGTTCATTATACCTGACAAGATGCTTGCCAATTTTGTTTTCGTCATCCGACGTCTGCCCTGGACGAACCGGAACATACGTTCTATTTTCATTGTAAGAGTACTTTAAAGATAATGCAATAGAAACTTGTTTTTTTCTTCGCTGCTAAATAAAAAAGGAAGATTTACTGAGACATGTCACGTGAACCGCCACGAAATGGATCATCATTTCTCCAAGTTATCAAGTTATTGTTCTCCTTTTATATCTAAATCATCTGAACAATTCAAATACTGAAAGGTGCTGTCAAAGAGAGGCTTTGAAACAACTGATTACTTTTCGGTACGGCATTTCTCCCACTCCATCATTCGCCAATTTTCGGAGAGTGACACTAAAAAACTCCCCTTGAATTTTCTTAAGGGGAGTTTGTGTTATGCCAAAACCAATTTCTCGTTCTCCACGGCATTTCCATTGCCGACGATCTCCTGGACTTCATGGCCATCGAGTGTCTCTTTGTAAAGCAAGGCTTCGACCAAATTTTCGTATTCCGTTTTGTGCGATTTGATCAAGGCTTCCGTTCTTGCGATCGCTTCGTCAAACAGCTCTTGCATTTTGATTTCTTTTTCTCTCTTGTCAAACGTTAATGTAAAACCATCCTGGAGCATTCCGGTATCGACCATTTGTTCCAAAATATGCTTGGCCTGCTGGACATCGCCGCTAACCCCGATACTGTGTTCACCGAGATAAAGGCGCTCAGCCACACCGCCTGCAAGAATCATGCTGACCTGGTCAAGCAATTCGCTCGTCGTGGACAGATGCAGCTCTTTCTGGATGGGAGCGACAAAGCCAAGTGCCTGACCACGCGGGATGATCGTTGCTTTTCTGACCGTGTTTGGCTTCGTGAGGGCTTGTACAAGTGCATGGCCTGCCTCATGTATGGCTACACGGCGTTTTGTTTTTGGATCTTTCAACGACCTGGATGTGCTGCCAAGGATCGTCCTGTCGATCGCATAATCGAGGTCTTCCTTTCCAATTTCATCTCTTCCTTCACGGACGGCCTTTCTGCTGGCCGATTCAAACAATGAACTGATTTCAGCACCGGAAAAACCTGACGTGCTTTCGGCAAGCATGTTTAAAGAAGCGGTTACTTCCTGCGACAAGCTTTTTCCTTTTGCATGAATGTTGATGATTTCTCTTCTTCCTTGCGTATCGGGAAGCGGAACATGGAATGAAAAATCAATCCGGCCCGGCCGCAAGAATGCATCATCCAGCATGTCCTTCCGGTTGGTTGCCGCGATGAATAAAATTCCGTCATTGGAATGGCCGCCGTCAAGCTGAACGAGCAGTTCCGTCAACGTTTTTTCGGTTTCTTCACCGCCGTGGGCTTTCCTTTTCCCGGCAAGCGCATCCACCTCATCAATAAAAATGACAGCCGGCGCCTGCTTGCGGGCATTTTCAAACAGCGACCGAATCCGGGAGGCGCCAACCCCCACGAACAATTCCGTGAAGGCGGATCCGGATGAAGAGAAAAAAGATGCTCCAATTTCACGGGCGATCGCTTGGGCGAGAAGTGTTTTTCCCGTGCCGGGCGGCCCATATAATAAAATTCCTTTCGGAGCTTTGATTCCAAGGTTGGCGGAGCGTTCGGGATCTTTAATAATTTCCAGCGTCTGAAGAATCTCTTCTTTCATTTCTTTCGGCAATCCGCCCACATCATCGAATGTAATGGATGGAAGGGGTGTCTCTTTTGCCGTGCTGTTCTTCATGGTGGAAACGCCAATTTTTCCTTTTTTATGCAAAACGAACGCGGCACCAATCATGAGGATGATAAGTCCTCCAATAATCCAATTGCCTGCTTGGCTGCCGTTCGTATATTTATAGCTTACATGGTAAGTTTGAACAAGCTTTTCAACCATCGGACTATTCGGTCTGACATGGGAGATGAACTTGCCTTCCGGCGTCTTTAAGTATAAAGTCCCGTCAGACGTTTCCTTAAGTGAAACCAGCTTGCCATTTTGGGCCTGAATTGTTTTTTCCATTTGCGAAAATGGAATGACGGTTCCCCTGTCGAAAGATTGAACCGCCCACGCAATGCATGCCGCAACGACAATCATACCAATGGCTAGAGGAATAATCTTCGCTGTAATCTTGGAATTCGATTTCACTCTTCCATCTCCTTATTAATATAGAAATCTATGTTCTATAGTATAACATCTAACAGGAGATTAGGCTATAAGTCATATTATGGCATGTCAGTGAATTTCTTTATGAACAATGGAGCGCCATTCCAAATCACCGCGTTCCAATCCGCGAATCAGCATTTCGGCTGTTCCCATATTGGTTGCCAGCGGAACACCGTAAACATCGCTCAGCCTCATCAGTGCGGATACGTCCGGTTCATGCGGCTGGGCCGTCAATGGATCCCGCAAAAAAATAATCAGATCAATCTCGTTTTCCGCAACGAGGGCCCCGATTTGCTGGTCCCCGCCGAGCGGGCCGGATTGAAAACGCCGAATTTCCAGGCCCGTTGCCTCCGAGATTCTCGTCCCTGTTGTTCCCGTTGCAAACAACTGGTGCTTTTCCAAAATAGATTGGTATGCCATGGAAAATTCGACTATGTCATCCTTCTTCTTGTCATGTGCAATCAGCGCTATACGCATAATCGTCCCCCTTCTTTTCCTGGTCTTTGCAGCCGGACATTACTGTTCCGTTATTTTACCGGCTGTTTTGCTTTTTCCCTTCATCCATTCAAGCTGGCGGAGTCTGATGTCGAACAGTTTTAACGGGTTGTGGAAATTTCCCGGATTCGCTCTCATTTCATCCAGTGTTGCCTTGTTTTGGTCAACCTTTCCCTGGATTTCATCAGCCGATCGCCTCAAGACTTGAAACGGATTGCGGAAAAACAGTGAAATATCTCTCGGAATTGCTTTTTCAAACAATTCAAATTGCCGGAAAAACTTTTCAGCGATTGATTCCGCCGTATCGTCATAATTTTCGTTCTCTATAAATTGCCGGTATCGATTATACATGATGGACTGATTGGCCGGTATCACTCCAAACAGCTTTCCTGCACTTTTTAATAAAACTTGTGCAGGCGTTCTTTTCAGTAAAATGTTTTCTTTGTCTATTTGGATGGTGCCCGTCATCCGGTCGGCGTCTCTTTGCCAATCACCAAGAATTTGAAAATCACATGCCAGCTTGAGCCGCTCTTCACCGAATATAACGTTGAATCCTTCATTCCATTCAATTAATTGCTCCTGGGCCTTGTTCAGTTCTCCTTCAGAAAATGCGATCCAATCCTGAAGCGAGCTGATATACGTTGGGTGAACCGTGTACTGCAAATAATCGGCGATGCGCTTGTTCATTTCTTCGTTCAATTTCACATGAATGGTTCCAAAGTCGCTGTCTTCGCGAAGAATATTGGCAGATTCCCTAATTAGCTTAGGCACGGTTTTTAAAAGATCCGATTTGATTTCATCTTTGAATGCCCGGTAAGCGTCGGTCAACACTTTTGTTTTTTCCTCTTCCAAGTCGTACAATTGATGAATGGCTCCCTGGATTTTACCCAGCACATCTTCATCAAGCTCAATCGCTTCAGTAAGCTCCCTTTGGATTTTTTCCCGCTGTTTCAGCAAGCTTCCGATCATTCTCCTGATTAAATAGACGGAATGACTCGTGAGAAGCAGGGGATTTTTCTTTTTTTCAAGCCCTCTCAATATGTTTTCCAATTGGACATCATTTATTGTATCCGAAAAGACCAACAGGTTTGCTTCAGGGAAAGCTTGGGAGATTCGCTGTTTGATTTTGTCGAGCCTTTCATCCATCATCGGCTCATTTGCCTGTAAAATGAAATAGACCGGATATTCGGGAACGTGTTCCTTTATTTCGTTTAGCAGCTCCCGTTCATCAATGGTCAGGGAAGCTTCTTCATTCAATATGAAAAACATACACTCGCTCATCCGGATACTTTCAATCAGATTTTCCTTCCTGCCGGGAAAATGTAGCACCGGATAATCTATGACGGATAAACGATTTTCCGACAGAAAGCGGCTTGGCCATGTATATTCGATCAAGGCGTCCGGCTTGCGTTCCCCTTCAACCAATTCATCGTTTGTTCTCATCGTTGAAATATTTTCATTTGTAATGAGGCGAAATTCGGTCATTTCTCCATGCCCGTATAATACCGGAACAGGCGAGTCGAAAAATTCGGCATCCGGACGTCTTAACAGCATATCGACAAAAGAAGACTTGCTGCTTACAGACGTACCTGCTATCAAAACGGTTTTATGATCCAACATAGCCAGCCTTTGAAACATCCATTTTAATTTTGGGTGAATAGCAGCATTCATTTCGGATGCCCATAGTTCAATCGACTTGAATAAATCCTGGCTGTCAATAAACAGGCTTGGCTGAGCCGAAAGCCGGTCAAGAATTTCTTGGGCCTCCTGTATGGAAGATTCTCCCACACTGGAAGGGAATACGTCGTTCCAGGCGAGCGTTCCGGCCGCAGCAGCGGGAGCTGTATCCGAGTCAGCCACTCGAAGCCATGATGCCAAAAAGCCAGGGACGACTTCTTTGAGCCGATCCAAAGGAAAATCGCCGGAAAGCAGTTTCTTAAAGGAATCGGAAAATGTTGCAGGCAGTTTATTCCACTGGTAGGGTACCATCTCCGACCCGGTAATTAATCCACTTAACTCTTTCAGCCAGGACAGGTAGTTATCCTGCTTTTTAAAATTGTCCCATAGAGCAATCGTCATTTGTTCAAACAGTGGCAAGTCAATCGATTTCAATGCCGTCAGCGCCTGGACAAAAAAGCGCGGCTCCTGTGTACTTGCATGACCGTTTTCTATATAATGGAGGAGCTTCCGGAACCACAGCCGCGATTTTGTCCTGATCGCCTCGCTCATCGTCAGATCCAATGCACTGGTCCAGTCATGCTGTTCTTCAAAAAATGCACACGCGAGTTCCGTAACATTTTGATAGTCCGGATTCAGTACAACGGCATTTTTGATCATTTGATCCGCTTCTTCCGTTTTTCCCTGCTGCAAGTACAAAGAGAACAGCTGCAGTGCCACTTCCGTATTCAAGATCAGGGAGTCGGATGAAATCGATTTATAGATATCCTCTGCCGTACTGAGCAGATCCAATTCCATATAGGCATCCGCTATATTTTTTTTCGCCCACGGCTCCAGTTCGTTATGTATATTCTCCCATTTGAAGATGGCCGCTTCATAGTCGTGATTTAAATAGTATACTTCTCCCTGTGCAAAACGAATATAGGAGAGGTCCGCCATATCTTTCTTTTGCTCGGATCCGTAAAGCTCCCCCAGTACGCGAATCGGATGTTCTGTCTCATCCCCTTTCAGAAAATGTTTTTCATGGTAAAGCTTTTTTACCAAATATTCTTCCTTTTGCACCTTCATCACCCCGCCCAATCAGAATATGACATATACTAATCATACTATATTTCATAGCTCCGTTTCTTGCATCGTTGTCTCAATGTAAAACAAATGAAATAATGAGAGCGATTACACCGTTTTTTTTGTCATTTTTCCCTTTTTATTGCGGATGCTATGTGTTAAAATGATCACAAACAAGGCAATTAATGATAAAAGTAATGATGAAGAAGGCATGGAGTAAAATCTTGAGAGAGTCGGTGGCTGGTGAAAACCGATGTTTTTGCTTCAAAATGGCCCAGCACTTCTAAACTGGCTTTTAGCCCGGCGCTTTGCCGTTATTCACTCGAGACCGTTTTTTGCAAAGATGCGGTGAACGAGGGTGGCACCACGGAGATTACGTCCCTCATAACAAGACTGCCATGTCTGTTATGAGGGCTTTTCATTTAACTTCACTTTTGAAAGGATGAACAACAAGTGTTTTTAGACAAAGAATATTTGTTTACGCCGGGGCCGACTCCCATCCCGGACCGTGTAAAAATTGCAATGAACCAGCCGATGATCGGACATCGGGGCGCCGCTTTTCCTGTACTGCTGGAAGATGTGGCAACAAGGCTCCAGCCGGTCTTTGGATCGGATAACCCTGTCCTCATTATTTCAGGCAGCGGAACAGGTGCACTTGAAACAGCAGCAGTCAATGTAATTGATCCTGGAGATGACGTGATTGTTATTGTCGGCGGGGCTTTTGGCGACCGTTTTGCAAAAATTTGTGAAGCTCACGGCGCCAACGTCCACAGGCTTGAGGTTGAATGGGGTACTGCTTGCCAGCCCGAGGAGCTTGAAGATTTTATAAAATCTATCAATTTGAACATAAAAGCGGTTTTTGCCACATATTGTGAAACGTCAACAAGCATTATCCACCCGATCAAACAACTTGGAGAAGTGACGAAACGATTGACAGACGGACTGTTCATCGTGGACGGCGTGAGCTGCATTGGCGGTGTGCCCGCTGACATGGCCGGCTGGAATATCGATATTTTGGTTTCCGGTTCGCAAAAAGCACTCATGCTTCCGCCCGGGCTTGCTTTCGCAGCCGTCAGTGACCACGCGAAAGATGTCATCCGAAAAACGAAAAACACCCGATTTTACTTCGATTTGAACCGCTATTTTGACAATTATGACCAAAAGAAATCAACACCTTTCACTCCTGCCATCTCCTTAATTTACGGAGCCCGGGAAGTGTGCGAAATGATTGAAGAAGAAGGCTTTGAAAATGTCATCAAACGCCATGAGTTGTTAAAAACAATGACGCGCGAAGGAGTGAAAGCCCTCGGCCTCCCGCTTTTGACAAGCGATGAAGCCGCATCTCCGACGGTTACGGCTGTCATGCCCAAGGGCGACAAAGCCAACGCGATCAAAAAGGTCATGAAAGACAAATTGAATATTTCCCTTGCCGGCGGCCAGGGAAAATTATCCGGAAAGATTTTCCGAATCGGCCATATGGGCTACTGCAATCCGTATGATGTCCTTACGGTATTGACGGCATTGGAAATGACGATCAAAGAAATCGAGAACAAAGATGTACTTGGACTTGCGACCAGAAGAGCACAGGAGGTTTGGGCAGAACATGTATAAAGTATTAGTAACCGATGCCATCAGTGACAGCGGGTTAAAAGCGCTGTATGATCATCCGAATTTTACCGTTGAAAAAAAATCAGGCTTATCACCCGAGGAGCTAAAGGAAGTGATTAAAGGTTATGACGCTCTCATCGTCCGAAGCCAAACGCAAGTAACGGAAGAATTGCTTGAATCTGCTGATCATCTTCGCGTTATTGCGCGTGCGGGAGTAGGGGTTGACAATATTGATGTCAGTGCCGCAACACGGAAAGGCATTCTTGTCATCAATGCCCCGGGCGCCAATACCATTGCAGCAGCGGAACATACGATGGCCATGATGCTTTCGATGGCACGTAAAATACCGCACGCACATATGTCCACTTCAGCCGGAAATTGGGACAGAAACGCTTTTAAAGGTGTTGAATTGTACGAAAAAACACTCGGTATTATCGGCATGGGAAAAATCGGGGCAGAAGTTTCAAAAAGAGCGAAAAAATTCGGCATGAATATTTTGGGCTTTGACCCCTACTTGACCGAGGAACGCGCCAATCAGCTTGGCATCACGAAAGCCTCTTTGGATGAAATTGCGGAACAGGCTGATTTTATCACGGTCCATACACCGTTAACGAAAGATACGAAAGGCCTGATTAATGATGAATATTTGGCCAAAACGAAAAAAGGTGTCCGGATCGTCAACTGTGCCCGCGGCGGCATCATTGATGAAGCTGCTTTAGTGCGTGCCTTGAATTCAGGGCAGGTAGCCGGCGCCGCCATTGATGTCTTTGATACCGAGCCTGCATCCAACATGGAGCTGCTTACGCATCCAAATGCCGTAGTCACTCCGCACTTGGGTGCTTCCACTGTAGAAGCACAGGAAAAAGTGGCACAGGAAGTCAGTGAAGAAATCATCGATATTTTCGAAACGGATTCAATCCGCCACGCGATCAACATGCCGCAAGTTTCCGGGGAAACCCAGAAAAAACTGCAGCCGTATATTGACCTTGGAGAGCAGATCGGCATTTTGGCCATTCAATTATTGCAACATGCACCAGACAAAATCGAAATCAACTTTTACGGCGAATTGGCCAAACAGGATACAGATTTGCTGACGAGAACGATGATTAAGGGAATCCTTGCCCATCACCTCAGCGACTCCGTCAACATGATCAATGCCATTCACCTCTTGAACGATCAGGGCGTTGCCTTTAACGTGGTTAAAAATCCGACAAGCAAAGGGTTTGCCAACTATATGGAGCTCACTTTGTATAAAGGAGAAGAGAAGGCAAGCATCGGGGCAACCGTCCTGAACGGATACGGCGGCCGGATTGTAAAAATGAATGAATACAGGGTTGATGTACGCCCTGAACAATATTTGCTCTATATTGAACACCACGACGTTCCGGGAATGATCGGCCGGGTCGGATCCATTCTTGGCAGCCATGATATTAACATTGGAACGATGCAAGTCGGAAGAGCCTTTGCCGGTGGAGAAGCCATCATGGTTCTTACTTTGGATAAAAAAGTGGACGAAGACGTCGCAAAAGAACTTGTTGCGATGGACGGCCTAAGGGCCGTACAATTTTTGGAGCTGCCTGCTGAACAGGTGCCCGTTTATCACTAAGAAAAGCGCAAGCGCCTTGCCCATCGACGTACAGACTGGAGTGCCTCCGACGAGATAAAGGAAACACGGCGACGAAGGCAGGCTCAAGCAGCGACGTCCTCGAAAAAGCTTCGCTTTTCCTTCGTGCGATGCTGATGCTGTCGAAGCTTTCCTTGTCCTGTCGCTTCGCCTGCACTAGCACATCCTGTGCGTCGGAGCCGATGTTGACTTATCGTAGGAAAGCTGCTTCTTTGAATTGGCATCCTGCAGCTTTGCGACGAGGTGAGGGTAACATCCTCGAATAAGCTACGCCGCAGGAGCACATTAGGCGGGAAGTCTGCTAGTCGATAGGCGCTGGAGCTAGACAACTAAGGGCTTTGTTCAAAATGTTAAACCCTAAAAAAACTTATACTTTCTTTAAAAGTTAAGAAAAACGTTAGCGCGTCTTTCTTGGGAAGTCAGAGGTCAGAAGCCCGATTGGTCTAAATTTGCGAAAGAGCAAATTTTATACTTTTCACTTTTAAAAAAAGCATCGGGAGATTTTTCCCGGTGCTTTTTATGGCCTATTCTTTTACAAGAGACAGCACAATATCTTTTACATCAAGGACATTGTCCAAAATATAGTCAGCGTCATGTTCTTCAAACTCCGGCCGCGCATCCTGCCCCGACAGCCCTGTCAAAACAGCCGCAAATAAACAGCCCATTTTCCTTGCCGCCAGCAAATCAGCGAGTGAATCGCCGACAATCAACGTGTCTTTTGCGTTTTCGATTGGAAGTTTTTCAGCAAGACATTCTTCCGTGGTTTTTGTTTTTCCGGAGAGAGCCAAAATATACGTAAATGGATGCGGCTTGGAAAGAGCCCGTGTACTGTTTTCCCGTTCGGCCTTCAACACGTCATCCGCCGTAACGATATGATTTACATCAAAATGCTTTAACCACTCCAAAGCTTTAAATGGTTCTATGGTTTCCAGTTCCGGCCGCCCGGTTCCAATCCCGATCCTTATGCCATGTTCGTTTAATGTTTCAAACAGCGCGGCAATATCCTCTTTCGGAGCAAGCACCTTCTCATCAGACATAAAGCCGGTTTTTCCGGTTTGTACAGAAGGCCTGCCGGTCGATTGAAAGATAAACTTGTCCCCCACATACCACTCTTGGGAAGCATGCTCACACGTGGACCATAACTCGTCCGCTTTCCCAAACATATTCGTTTCCACATCGAACTTTTCTTTCGCCAATGCATCCAAGTGCTTTAATAACCCCAATTTGGAAGGTTCGGCCGCTTGGAAATCATCAAGAAATTTGGGATAGTCAAGCTTAACTTTTTTTCCTTTTAGAGCATTTCCAATTTCTAGTAAAACCTGACGATTGATCTCATTTGTGAACCATCCTTTTATTCGATCCTCCAATTCATCCTTTACCTGTTCCAACAGATGAATCAACTGATAAGCGGCTGCCAAATATATCATGTCCCAGTTTGCATTGATTCCGCACCCTTTCATAAATTTCAAGACGCGGTCATGTACAAATACCTCGTTGCGAATCTGACCTATTTCCTGGTCAGTCAGCTTTGTTTTAAATGATTCTGGAGCAAGGCCCAAGTATTTGCTGCTGTTCAGCACTTCCCACACCGTGAGGGCAGACATGTCAAAATACCGCTCTTCGCTCAATAAAACGCCATCCACATCGAATAAAACCGTCTTTACCATAGTATCTCCTTTTCTCGGCTGCTTTTTTCCTTTAGTGTAGCATAGGCTGCAAATAATTTCTTCAGGAACTTTCCTATTTATCTACATATGTATATTTACGTTCCTTTTTCCCATCATAAAAGATAAAGGAGTTGAACACAATGCCGAGAAAAACTGAAAATGTCGGATCCCAAACAACTGCACATATTGACGGAACATCCGAAAACATCATTAATGATCCCGGATTGCAAAACCCGACAATGGGCGTCATCACTCACGATGAAGACCCGCCCAATCCAATGCATCTGGCCAATACGAAAAATAAAGACATGAAAGAATTCGAACAATACATGCGCGGTGATTCACTTGATAAATAACAGGAATGCCTGATCAGGCATCCTGTTTTTTGTTGGGCAAAAATTTTAACGCAAAAGCGCTGTTTTTCCCACGAATAAGCCGGTCAAGCTTTCTTGGTTGACGGAAGTATATGTACGGCGTTACTATAAAGATTCGGGCTTTTGTGCCCGCGTGGTTCGAAACCATCCCACGTTATCAAAACTAAGGAGAGATGTTTATGAAGTTAAGAACGTTGGCCGTTAACGGCATCTTGGCGGCACTGTACATTGCCGTTTCCTTTTTTATCCAGCCTTTTGGATTTACGAACATCCAATTTCGTGTGTCCGAAATGTTTAACCACCTCGTTGTTTTCAATAAAAAATATATTTTTGGAATTGTGATCGGCGTCTTTTTAACGAACCTGCTGTTTTCGCCACTTGGCGTTTATGATCTTGTTTTCGGAGTGGGCCAATCGTTGATCGCCCTGCTCATTACGATTTTCTCCGGAAGGTTGATTAAAAATATTTGGGCACGGATGTTTTTTAATACAGTTGTCTTTACTTTTACCATGTTTATCATTGCCCTCGAGTTGAAACTTGTCCTTGGCTTTCCGTTCCTGATCACTTGGTTCACGGTGGCAGTGGGCGAATTTGTTGTCATGCTGGCCGGAATGCCTATCGTCTTTTACTTGAACAAGCGGGTCGGCTTTGACAAGCTTTTATCATAAAACCGGGATTTCCTAAGCAGGATTTCCCGGATTTTTTATAGATTCACTTCGGTTCCAACTCCGGATGCTTTGGCCTTTTTAAAAACAGCGGCCGCGACAACAAGATCAAAGTAAGCGATGCCGACTGATTTAAAGAAGGTAATTTCATCCTCCGACTCTCTACCGGCAATCAAACCCGATACGAGTTCGCCAAGCTCCCCATGCAGCATCGAGAAGTCCCACGCTCCCCTCTTTTCGGGAATGATAAAATCTCCCGCTTCCTCCTTAACCCCATGAATTGTATCGACAACAATCTTGCTGCATTTTTGCAATGTAATTTCGTCCACTTCCTGCATATGCGGAAGGTAAGAACCGACACCATTAATATGTGTTCCGGGGCGCAGCATTTCACCCGAAAAAACAGGCGTTTCCGAACGGGTGCTGCAAATGACAATATCCGCTTCCCTCACAGAGAAATCTGCCTCATTCACAATTTGAACAGCTCCACTGTACGTTGGCGCCAGGCCGGAAATGCGTCCGGCAAATTGCTCAGCCCGCTCTTTCGTCCGATTAAAAAGCAAAATCTTTTGGATCGGGCGGATTTCCAATACAGCTTGCAGCTGCTCTTCTGCCATTCTCCCGCAGCCGATGACCGCCACAGAATCTGCATCTTCTTTTGCAAGCTTCTTCGTGGCAGCCCCGCTTGCGGCGCCGGTCCGGAGCCTTGTCAAATAGGATGCATCCATGCAGGCCAAGTGGTCTCCGTTTTCCGTATCACTCAGCAAGATGACGCCTTGTGTCGTTTTCTTGCCAACGGCTGGATTATCAGGAAAAATGGTTACAACTTTTACGGCGGAAATGCCGATCGGTTCAATGGCACTGGGCATAAATAAAGCGGAAGCCCGCTTTTTCGGGTAGTTGATTACCGTTCGTTCGGGATTTTCCACCAGGCCCTGTACATTTAATTGCAGCGCCTGTTCGATGTCGGCAATCGCTTCTTTCATTGAGTAAATGGATCGGACTTCTTCTTCAGTCAAAATAAGCAACGATTTACTCCCCTCTCTTTTCTGAAACCTCTCCCCATTGAAATGGGGAGGTTCCGTAACCCTAAAGCGTAAAAAAAGAATCACCGAATGGGCGATCTCCTAAATAAACAGATTATCCGGCTTTTTCATCCAATTCTTCATCCTTCCTGTCACGGACCGCCGCAATGGCAATCAGTGAAATGACGGAAGTAAAAATGATATATAAGGCAACGGGAACATACGAATTGTTGTATGCACGAAGCAGTGCTGTAGCAACAAGCGGTGCGGTTCCTCCTGCGACAGCGGCCCCAATTTGGTAACCCAGGGATATGCCTGTATATCTCACGTTTGATCTGAAAATTTCCGAAAACATTGTACCGAGAACGGCCGTGATCGGCGCCCAAATAATGCCTAACCCCAAAACGGTAGCCAAAATGAGCAGCACCTTGGAATTTTGATGCAGCAGCCAAAAGTACGGAAATGCATATAAAATCATTAACACGGTACCGCCAACATAAAGCGGTTTCCGGCCCACTTTATCTGAAAGCCTTCCCATAACAGGGATCAGCAGTGTCGTGATAACAGTCGCGATGGTAACCGCATTCAATGTAACCGTTCTTGAAAAGCCGAGATTGGCTGTTGCATATGAAACGATGAATGTTGAGAAAATATAGAATGGTGCGGTTTCCACCACTTTTCCCCCGATCGCGATCAACACTTCTTTCCAATGGGTGCGCATCGTTTCCACAAAAGGCACTCTCGCAATTTCGCCTTTCTCCTGGGCTGCCTTAAAAGACGGCGTTTCATCAATTCCTTTACGTATCCATAAACCGAAAACAACCAATAGGGCGCTTAAAATAAAAGGAACTCTCCATCCCCACGTCATAAAAGCATTTTCCGGAAGCAGCGACATCAGTGAAAGTGCCAATGTTCCGAGCAGCATGCCGATCGTAACGCCCATTTGCGGAATACTGCCAAAAAATCCGCGTTTTTCTTTCGGTGCGTACTCAACAGCAAGCAAAAGGGCGCCTCCCCATTCGCCCCCAAGGCCCAAACCTTGAATGAGGCGAAGCAGGATAAGCAAAACCGGAGCCATTGTGCCAATAGAATAATAGGTCGGCAACAATCCCATCAATACCGTCGCTCCCCCCATAAGGGACAACGTTAATACGAGCGTTTTTTTGCGGCCAATCCGATCTCCAATATGGCTGAAAATAATTCCGCCAATCGGGCGGATAAAGAAAGCCAAAGCGAATGATGCATATGCCAGCAATAAACCAACTGTGGGATCATCCGCATGGAAAAACAAATCGTTGAATACGAGAGCAGCAACCGTTCCATACAAGAAGTAATCAAACCACTCGATGGAACTTCCTATCAGACTGGCAATGAGCACCCGTATCGTTGGTTTTTGTTCCAATCAGACCGCCTCCCTTTTCAGCTATTCATTTGTCAATCCCCATTATTTTAAAAGATAATCTTGGATTGCCTGCTGAAGTGTCCCTTTCAAAATGGCTTTGTTTCCAATAGAGACTCCCAGATCAATCATTTTCTTGGCCACAACCGGATGCAGGCCGGTCATGACGGCTTTGCATCCCATCATTTCAATCCCGTCAATCAATTTTAAAAATTTATCGATTACATCCGCTTCCATGTCGCCGACTCCGAACAAGTCTATAATCAACGTTTGAATGCGTTTGTTCGCGATTTCCATCAGCACTTTTTCAACGATGGAGGCAGAACGCCTGCTGTCGATGCTTCCGATTAAAGGAAGGACGCTGATGGCGGCATCAATTGGGATAATTGGAACGGATAAGTGATCCATGATTTTCCTCTGTGATTCAATCAGCTCATCCTTAAATTTGGAATAGGAGATAAAGAAGCGATTGAGGAACTGGTCAATTCTTTGGTTGATCTCTTTTTCCTGTGCATAAAATTGGTCAATATGTACTTCTTTACCCTTCAAATAATCATATTCATGAAGAAAAGCCCAAAGTGTCCGGCGAATCGCCTGCACCCACTCAAGTTTAAAAGACAAGGTAAGAGAAAATCGTTCCCAGGCCTCCCCTTCCTGGTTTGCAAAGGCAACAAGCTCTTGTCCTCTGCCCTCCACAACGTATAAAACAAGTTTGTGGGCATTTTCCATCAGATTAATATTTCCGATTTGGCGAATTTCGTCAATTTTATCACGAACGTTGACTGCTTCCTCCAAAAGCCGCTTTTCAAATTGATCTCTATTTTCCTTCAAAAATGCTTTAATGTCTTGATCCTCGTGATAAGTCAATACCATGGAGCACTCCCTCTTTCATTCTATTTGGAAGAGTGATTGATGATCATGTTTCATTATTTGTTCATATTTTAGCAGATTCATAACTTTTTTTAAAATAATATGGGTAACGGAGCCTATTTGTTGTATTGGCAAAATCAGTTTGTTTCCTCTATGGTAATAAGGTAGTCAATTTGCAAACGGGGTGATGAAAGATTGATTGAAAATTCGTTTATGCATGTAAAGTGGGCAGTTAATAAGCGAATCCAGCCCAAAAATGCCTTAAAGGATTTGGGTCATTTTTCTTATGAAAAGATCAACAACGTTTTGCCGTTTCAAAAATCCCATAAAAACTATTCGAACACTCCCCTTGTTTCGTTGCATCATCTGGCCAATGAATGGAATGTGGAGGCCGTTCAAGTAAAAGATGAATCACAACGCTTTGGCTTAAACGCCTTTAAAGTGATGGGCGGCATTTATGCCATCGGACAATACTTGGCAAAGAGGCTGGATAAACCGGTTGAAGAACTTTCCTTTGAAAAATTGACCTCTCCGGAGATAAAGGAAAGGCTGGGAAACATCACGTTTATTACGGCGACAGACGGCAATCACGGGCGCGGTGTTGCCTGGGCAGCCCGTGAACTTGGGCAGCAGTCCGTTGTGTATATGCCGAAGGGATCCTCCAAGGCCCGATTAGCAGCGATCCGCAAGGAAGGAGCCCATGCCGGCATAACGAATGTAAACTATGATGAAACGGTGAAATTATGCGCCAGATTGGCGGAAGAAAATGGCTGGGTCCTTATCCAGGACACGGCATGGGAAGGATACGAAGACATTCCTCTTTGGATTATGCAAGGATATGCTGCGATTGCCCTTGAGATCATTGAGGAAATAGAAACGAATGATGTACAACCGCCGACACACATCTTTCTCCAGGCAGGGGTCGGATCGTTTGCTGCCGGCATTGCCGCTTATTTCGCCCAATATTACGGAGCGGATCATCCAACCATCATTATCGTGGAACCGGATCAGGCCGATTGCTTTTACCGCTCTTTTTTAACAGGGAAAATGAAAACCGTTACAGGTAATTTGGATACGATCATGGCAGGGCTTGCCTGCGGTGTTCCGAATGAAAGGGCGTATCGTATTCTAATCAACACAGCGTACGCTGCCTTTTCGTGCAACGATGCCATTGCTGCCCTGGGTATGAGGGTATTGGGAAACCCGGTTGGGGATGATCGAAAAATAATCTCAGGGGAATCCGGCGCTGTAACACTGGGGCTGTTGCATTACCTTTTTATGGCTTATCCCCGCTTTGCGCAAGAACATTTGCAGCTGGATAAGAAATCAAGGATCCTTTTAATCAACACTGAAGGGGATACGGATAAACAGCGCTACCGTGATATTGTGTGGAAAGGGGCGCATTCTATACGCTTTTGAAAACAGGCCCCATTTTTGTACATTTACATCCTGCGTGCTAAAATAGTTTATCAAAGATTGTAGCTTTTGGTCGAATGATTGCAAAAAAATACGTTTACACGGACGGAAAATTCACCCGGACCAGCTTGCTGCAAGATGATACATATGAAAAAATGGGGTGAAAAAATGAACTTTAATCTCCAACCGCTTGGCGACAACGCACTCGTGATCCATTTAGGTGATGAGATAAATCTTCAGACGCAAAGTCTGGTTCAAAGTGTCTGCCAAATTTTTGAACGGCAGCATGAAGATTGGCTTATTGAGTATGTCCCGGCTTATACAACCGTGACACTCTTTTACGACCTTCAGAAAGCTGCCAAGCTATCCAAAAAAAACGAATCGCCTTATAAAACCGTTTGCCGAAGAATAGAGAAATTGCTCTCTTCTTATGCCGCAAACAAAAAGGCAGAGCAAAGGGTGATCGAGATTCCCGTCTGTTACGGGGGCGAGTTCGGGCCTGACTTGCCATATGTCGCCGAACGTAACGGACTCACCCCCGAAGAAGTCATCGATATTCATTCAAATGGGGATTATACAGTTTATATGATCGGGTTTGCACCCGGCTTCCCATTCGTTGGCGGCATGCCGGAAAAAATTGCTACGCCGAGAAGGGAAACGCCAAGGCTGAAAATTCCCCCAAGAACCGTCGGGATTGCTGGCAAGCAAACAGGGATTTATCCGATTGAAACGCCCGGCGGCTGGCAGCTTATCGGCAGGACACCGCTGGAACTGTTCCATCCCCGGCAGGATCCTCCAACACTGCTGCAGGCAGGCGACAAAATCAGATTCAAACCGATCAGCTTAAAAGAGTACAGGGAGTGGGAGGGGCAGAACCAATGATCAAAGTATTGCGTCCCGGGCTCATGACAACCGTCCAGGATTTGGGAAGGACCGGCTATCAAAAATACGGCGTTATAACGAGCGGGGCAATGGATTCTTTGGCACACCGAATCGCCAATCTGCTTGTTGGAAACAATGAAACTGAAGCTGCCCTTGAAATCACGTTGATCGGGCCTGCCATCCAATTCGAAGAAGATGCATTAATCGCCATTACCGGCGGTGACCTCTCCCCTGCTGTGGACGGAAAACAAGTAAGGTCATGGCGGCCTGTTTTTGTCAAAAAAGGTACCCGGCTCGATTTTAAGTATGCCGTAAAAGGATGCCGGGCCTATTTGGCTGTCGCCGGGGGGATCGATGTTCCGATAGTGATGGGGAGCAAATCCACTTACCTCCGGGCTGCAGTTGGCGGCTACAAAGGACGTGCCCTGCAGGCAGGTGACTCCCTTTTATTCGGTCCTTGTTCCACAATTTCCAAAAAGATTATGGAGCATCTGTCTGGTCAATGCCAAAACAAGCCGTTTGCTGAAAGCAGTTGGGCTGCTGCCGAAGGCCTTTACCCGTCCCTTGAGAACCATAAACCGATTCGAACGATGAAAGGACCTCAATTTTATTGGTTTCAAACAGCGAGTCAAGCAGATTTATTTGAAAAACCCTTTTCCGTTACAACCGAATCGGACCGGATGGGTTACCGGTTAAAAGGACCATCCCTTCACCTGAAAGAAACAAAGGAAATGGTATCGGAGGCCATCAATACTGGCTCAATCCAAGTGCCTCCAGACGGAAATCCGATCATTCTTTTGGCGGATCGCCAATCGGTCGGCGGGTATCCGAAAATCGGCCAGATCGCTTCAGCAGACTTGCCGCTTATCGCCCAAACGAAGCCTGGGGAAACCATTTCTTTTGAGGAAATTTCCTTGGAAGAGGCCCAAGAATTATCTTTGGAAATGGAGACTTCCATCGAACAATTGAAACAGGGGATACATTTAAAAATCACTCAGGAGGAATCATAATGTATATTGTCGATTTAAACTGTGATATGGGAGAAAGCTTTGGAGCCTATACGATTGGAAATGACGATGAAATCTTGAATTATATTACATCTGCCAATATTGCCTGCGGTTTTCACGCCGGAGACCCATCCATTATGAAAAAAACCGTAAAAAATGCTTTGGAAAAAAATGTGGCCATCGGTGCCCATCCCGGTTTGCCTGACCTGTTGGGATTCGGCCGGAGAGAAATGAGCATTTCACCGGAAGAAGCATACGACATCGTGGTTTATCAGATTGGAGCGCTGCATGCCTTTGTTTCTTCGGAAGGCGGAAAACTACAGCACGTAAAGCCGCACGGCGCCTTATTTAATATGGCCGCCAAAAATGCCGCCCTATCAGAGGGAATCGCCGAAGCCGTATACAAAGTGGATCCGGAACTGATTCTTTTTGGCCTTTCCGGATCAGAGCTCGTAAAAGCCGGCGAAAAAATCGGGCTGAAAACGGCAAATGAAGTGTTCTCGGACCGGACATACCAAGAGGACGGAACGCTCACTTCAAGACGGGAAGCCAATGCGCTTATCACCGATCACGAGCAAGCAGTCAACCAGGTGGTCCGGATGGTAAAAGAAGGAAAAGTAGCCACCCTCCAAGGGAAGGATATCCCGATCAAAGCCGAAACTGTCTGCATCCACGGAGACGGGAAAACCGCCCTTGAATTTGCGAAATACATTCCGGATGCATTAAAGAAAGAAGGCATTACTGTTTCCGCTATTGAAAACTTTAAAAATCAATAATGGTTGGAGGAATAGTTAGTGGCCAGGAAAGGAAATGCCAGCATCTTGCTTGGAGCCGCTTTCCTGATGGCAACATCGGCCATCGGACCGGGCTTCTTGACACAAACAACTGTATTTACCGAAAAGTTAATGGCAAGCTTCGGCTTCGTCATACTGATATCGATCATCATAGATATCGGTGCCCAAATGAACATATGGCGCATTATTGCCGTTTCGGAAAAACGCGCCCAGGATATTGCGAATGACGTTTTGCCCGGATTGGGCTATTTTCTTGCCGCCCTGATTGTCGCAGGTGGACTGGCCTTTAATATCGGCAACATTGCCGGAGCGGGTCTTGGAACGAACGTTTTGTTTGGCTTTAATACCAAAATTGGGGCGCTTTTAAGCGGCATTATTGCCGTCGGCATATTTCTTGTCCGCGAAGCCGGCAAGGCAATGGACCGTTTTGCCCAACTCATGGGCTTTGTTATGATCGCGCTAACGGTTTATGTCATGTTCACCGCACAGCCGCCGGTTGGAGAAGCGGCCATTAAGACATTTGTACCGGACCAAATCGACATGCTGGCCATTATTACGCTTGTGGGCGGCACGGTTGGGGGCTATATAACGTTTGCAGGCGGGCACCGTTTGATTGACGCCGGTTTAAAAGGAAAAGAGGCACTCCCCGAGGTGACAAAAAGCTCAGTCAGCGCCATCGGGATTGCCTCCATTATGCGCATATTCCTTTTCCTGGCTGCATTGGGGGTCGTTGCCCAAGGATTGGCACTTGATCCCGGCAATCCGGCGGCATCTGTCTTCCGACTGGCGGCCGGCGATGTCGGATACAAAATATTCGGGGTTGTCATGTGGGCTGCAGCTGTTACTTCCGTTGTCGGCTGTGCCTATACATCCGTTTCTTTTATCCGCACATTTCACCCGGCTCTGGAAAAGTATCACAAATGGATTATCATCGGTTTTATCACTGTTTCAACACTTGTCTTCATTTTTGTCGGACAGCCGGTTAAAATATTGGTATTGGTCGGGTCCTTAAATGCGCTCATCCTCCCCATTGCCCTCGGGGTCATGCTTGTTGCAGCACATCGGGCAAAAATTGTCGGGGATTATAAACATCCCCTATGGTTGACCATTTTTGGCATCATAATCGTCATTGCCATGTCCTGCATGGGTGTATACTCCCTTGCAAACGGAATACCGCAGCTCTTTAAATAAGGAGGAACCAATATGTGCTCAATGGAACTCAGGAAACCATCGGACATCAGACACCTCATCCGCAATAATGAATGGACGAAACCGACATCAGGATTGGCTCACGGCTTTGTACAAGCAAATTTGGCCATACTTCCAAAAGAAATGGCTTTTGAGTTCCTCTTGTTTTGCCAACGGAATCCGAAGCCTTGCCCGTTAATCGATGTGACAGAGCCCGGCTCTTTCGTTCCCGAATTGTCGGCTCCAGATGCTGACATCAGAACCGATTTTCCCAAATACAGGGTATACCGCAACGGTGAATTGACAGAGGAACGGACAGATATTGTTGCTCTTTGGCATGAGGATATGGTCGCTTTTCTTCTTGGCTGCAGCTTCACCTTTGAAGAAGCGCTGCTGGACAACGGCGTGCCAATCCGCCATATTGAAGAAGATTGCAATGTTCCCATGTATAAAACGAATATTCCCTGTAAAAAAGCAGGACGTTTTGAAGGCCCGACTGTCGTAAGCATGCGGCCGATGCCTGCCAAAGACGCCATTCGGGCTGTGCAGGTAACGAGCCGCTTTCCGGACGTCCACGGAGCCCCCATTCATGTAGGGAATCCTGGACAAATCGGCATACGAGATATTAATCAACCCGACTTTGGCGACAGTGTAACGATCAAGGAAGGTGAAATTCCCGTATTTTGGGCTTGCGGTGTCACCCCGCAGGCCGTAGCCATGCAGGTAAAACCGGAAATCATGATCACACACGCCCCTGGGCACATGTTTATTACCGATTTAAAAAATGATCACTTAAGCATCATGTAATATAAAAGCACCGCCAATTGCTGAATGGTTTTACACTTGGCGGTGCTTTTCGTTTTCGGGCTGCTTTTATCATCATCATTGAACGGGATCGATGGGATCTTTCCCGGTCAGGACGGCAACCAGGTTCTTGGCCGCCCGCATTGCCATGGCATCAGTTGTTTTTTGGGTGGCAGACCCAATATGCGGTGTCGTCACAACATTTGCCATTTGGAGCAATGGATTGTCTTTTTCAACAGGTTCTTGATCAAAAACATCCAGTGCGGCCCCATGAATTTCCTTATTTTGCAAGGCACGGATCAAAGCCTGCTCATCAACTGTTTGGCCCCGGGAAACATTGATAAAAATCGCTGTCTTTTTCATTAGCCTAAATTCTTTTTCCCCCATTAAATGATGGGTTTCCGGCGTAAGCGGTGTCATTAATAGCACGAAATCGGATTCCTTTAACAATTTTTCAAAATCACTGTATGTAACACCGATCTCTTTTTCTGCCTCGGGCTTTTGATGCCGGTTATAATAAAGGACATCCATATGAAAGCCGAATTTTGCCCTTCTTGCAATCGCTTCGCCAATTCTGCCCATTCCAATGATGCCGAGGGTCGCATGGTGCACATCCATGCCCATAAACGGATCATCCCCCATTGTCGGTCCCCATTTTCCCTCTTTGACAAAACGGTCCAACTCGGCAATGCGGCGCGCTGAAGCAAGAATCAGGCCAAAAGCCAGGTCGGCAACAGTTTCATTCAAAACGTGCGGTGTATTCGTCCCGATCACATTCCTTTTTTTCATGGCTTCCAAATCAAAGTTGTTATAGCCTACTGAAACATTGCTTACAACTTTCAGGTTGGGCGCATGGTTGAGAAGATTTTCGGTAATTCTTCTTCCGGTCGTCATCAGCCCGTCGATATCGGTCAGTTCTTGCAGAAGGGTATCTCGCGGAATCGGTTCCTTTCCTTCCCATTTGCGGATTTCGCAATGCTCGGAAATATAATCTTCCACTTCTTTTGCAACGGGAAGCGTGATATATACTTTTGGTTTACTCATGGCTCTTTCCTCCCTGTTTCATCATTGCTCTCAAACTCATTTTAACATTCACGACCTGAAAATAAAGAAGAAAGCAGAAGTTCCTTATTTTTAAAAAGAAATTCATAAAAAAGAAGCTTCCATCATAAAAAGCTCCTGAGAAAAAATTTCGGCACCCGCATTGTTTCAAGGCAATGCCTTTTGCCCCGCTTGCTTTTTTATAATACCACGGTCTCCTTTGCGAATGGCTATTGTCGGGAGTGCGCCATAGACAATGAAAGATGTTATTATAATCGAAGAAATTGTTTTATCATTTGTATAACAGCTCACTTTTTTACATCAATGCAAAAAATTGTTAGTCAATCGTTTCAAATATTTCTTATTCCCCTTTATTCCCCATTCCAAGAAAATAAGGCAGGGCGCTACAGAAAAATAAGGCGACCCTCCGTCGGGAAGATCGCCTTTCACTATTCGATTATGCTCCGTTTTTTTGTTTGTCCTTCTCTTATTTCCCTTTGCTTTTGCCCCGAACATGGCTGACTCCCGGTTTTTGCTTCAATACAGGCTGGTATGGGGATCGTATAAGAGCTGTCATTTACTCATATAATGTGGGGAGTTTACGGATTCCCATGTTTCGGGTCCTTCAAGGAGGGGAGTTTATGTTCAAATTTTTTTCTTTCATTAACAAACAGCAAGAAAAAGAGGACAAAATAAACTCTCTGATTTTGGCAAAATTGGACCGGATGATTGAACTACTTGAACAACAACAACTGCAAAAGCAGCCACAGGAGCAGCCTCAACAGCCCAAAGAGGAATCCGGCGGCAAAACGATTCACTTTGACCATGTCCAAATCGATCATCTTGAAAACATCATTTTTCGTTTAGACAATATTGAGATTGATGAGTTAAGCGGGAAGTTGCTGATCGGTACGAATATTAGCGGATCCGAGGAATTTGCCGCATCACTTGGTCAAAAGATGGATAAAAAAACGTCAAGCCAGAAACGAAGGCAGGGGATTCGGAGGAAATGCCGGCGTTAATTCAAACTTCTACAGGCTACAGGTTTCACAACAATGGCTGACTATTCTTTTTTAACGTTAGCCACTTTGATATCTTGATCATTTATAATCCCATCGACTACATCTTGGTCATAATTAATATTGACATTATATTTCGTCTGATTTTCGTTTCCGAATATATTCCCAAGCGAATGATTCGACTTTTCATTGGCGTCCATGCCGGTTATATGTCCTTCTCCCATTGTAACAAGCGAATTTTGCTGCATGGTGTTCACATTGATATGATCGAAATTAAGGTTTGATGTGTTTTCATTCCCCGGGTGTTCAATCGAAAGATTTATATCCCGGTCATCAATGGGGGTATCAATGAAATCCGGGTCTTCCAGGATGAATACATTTTGGCAAAGCAGATTCGACCTTCCTCCGACACTTCCAATGACATTATTGGCTTTTCCATGAGCATTCCAGCCAATGGCTTTGTTTTGTTCCCCGATAAAAATGCCGGATTGCCTGTTCATGGATTGAACATGAATATTTCCGTCAAATTTAAATTCAAAAAAATGGGCCATTTTTTTTCACCACGCTTCTGACCGGCAGTTTTTCGTTACTTTCTACACGATATGTTTTTCCCAGGAATAAAGTGAAAGCCGCACGGATATACAAACGTTTTGTGGCAACTCCCCCGCAAATTGAATAGCCTAATGGAAAAAGGAGTTGCAGGCCTTGAAGCTTACATTGGGAGATATTAGCATTACGACTATCGGTACATCCGGCGGGGTGTTCCTTGGCAAAAAAAACACACATCAACAGTTTCGGAGCGAAAGAGTCCATAATGAGGTGGTTGGAGCGTTATCCGGAAACGAAAATAAGGTTCGGCAAAGCTTGTGGAGTAAAACCGAAACAAAGGAAGGATGAATGATCTGTGGGATCTCCTGTTTTATCCCCAACCTTTCATATCGGCACGATCAGTATTGGGAGTATTGAAGCGGCATCTTGCTTTAGTATTGGCAATAACTTTATAGAGGACTTTCAAAGCAGCAAAAAACATAACCAGGGATTGGGCAATATTCACGGGAATCGAAACAATTTTTCCAGAATGAGTGCTTCTCTGACTCATTCCGGGGAAGATTTAACTGAAAAAGAGGAAAATTCGCCGGATTCCCCGGCAGACCCTTGAATGAAAGGGTTTTTTCTTTTGGCCAGGGAGCATTTAAGGGCAAGTCCCCTGAAAACTAATTCACCACTTGGCTCAGCTTGAAGGGGAGACTTCTTTCAGGGAAATGGGAAGGAACTTGCTCTGCGGAAATGATGGTTATGGCCCTGCCGCGGACCTTTCCGATCCAAAAATGAAAAAAACATCCCAAACAATGGCGATAACCACTGCAAGGAATGGCGATAGAATTTTAGCGTTTTCTTGCCTACAAGTTTCCGCCTAAATTTGGTTTTAAGTCCTGATCAAAGATGACCCCGTCAACGCCATCCATAGGATCTAAATTATTGGCTACATTTGCCATTAAATTATTAAAGAAACCAAATGTACCCCCAAATGCCAAATTGTATTTTCTGTTGGCATCCATCCCGGTGATAATCCCTTCCCCGACAGTAACGGCCGAGTTTTGTTGTGGAGAATTTACATTCATTAACCCTAAATTAATAATGGAAGGCAACACTTTTCCCCCTCTTCATCCGTTCATGGTACCTATCTTATGAAAAACAAACCATTACGTGAAAACATCAGCACATCCAAAAAAGAATTGTACATATCGGAGGGCAAACTGCATGCCCAAAACGGACATTGAAATAGGGTGTTTTGTTGCAAAAAAGATCTCGATTAGACCTCGTTTTTCGTTTTTTTCAGCTTGTCACCGGAGGATTTTCCCCTGGTCGTCAGCAACACGCCGCCGATAACGGCCAGCGCCCCGGCAATTTGTGCCGCGGTGACTGTTTCCCCAAGCCAAAAATACGCGCCAATCATCGTAACGACAGGAAGAAAATTCAAGAATATGGACGCCCGTGATGGATCTAACATTTCCACTGCGCGGTTGTAAAAAATAAGCGCAAGAACAGACGGAAAAATGCCCAAAAATAAAAGCCCCCCAACATTGGGAACCGTAAAAACGGGTATCCCCGTAACAAACCATTCGATGACGAGAAAAGGCATCAGGAGGATAAGGGATAAGCCCGACATAACAAGCAAGGTGCCGTATAAAGGGAATAAATGCATATATTTCTTTACGGCGATTGTATATATGGACCATGCCAGCACAGCCCCGACCATGATGGCATCCCCAATATTCCAGCCGACCGCGGCAAGCTGCAGCACCTTGCCATTCATGACGACCCAGACTGCTCCTGCCAATGAAAGCAGAATGCCTGCCCATTGGAGAACTTTTAAACGTTCTTTTAACATATAGGTGCTCAAAATAACTGTTACAACTGGAATGACAGCTTCCATGACAGCCACCTTTGTAGAAGTCGTAAATTGCAGGGAACCGTATAAAAAGACGTTAAAAAGAGAAATGCCCGTCAAGGTCATGATCAGCAGCGGCTTTTTATGTTCCATCAATTCGGACCGGCGCCGCCAGGCCCCCGCAGCACCGACAGGGAATAACACAATAAAAGCCGTCAGAAGCCTGAAGAAAGTAATGGTAACTGGAGGCAATTCATTAATGGCTTTTCCTACAAGGATGTTTCCTGCGTAAAAAATCACGGTAAAAATCAATAATATGTAGGGATACATAAAGATGCCCTCCATTCTTTTTTTATGTAGGCAGCTTTTTATTTTATTCTATCAAAAAATGAAAAGCCCCGGGACCATTCAAGCCCCAAGACTAGTATATTATCAGGAAGCCAGCAGTGCACGTGCGATTCCAATAAAATATTCCGATTCACGTATAATGTGGTCCAGGACGACAACAGCCGTTTGATTTTTTGCAACAACATCACTGTCATTTTTTATCTGCAGGCATAACTCGATAAAACGTTCACTTTCCTCAAGGCAAAATGTTACAAGTTGAAGGACTTGCTGATACAATTGGACAGGAATATAGGAACCGGAACGGATGACAGATTCGATAAAACTGACAACTTGCTGATGGGTTTTGGATAGCGCTTTTTCCCATTCAAACAGCGCTTCGACGAATTCCGCCTCCAACCCTGTCACCAATTCCCGAATGACTACTGTATGTTCTTCTTCCTGGTGCTTCCAAAATTCCGCCTCATCCAATATACGCAGCGGCATTTGCGGGCCATAATAAAACTGCATGCCAAATCCCCTCCCATTTTCAATATATGGGAGGGGGACAACTATATTCTTCTAGTTGCTTATTTACGAAAAGAAAACTTTAAATATCCGGCTATCTGATCATAGCCCCTGTACTGCCAGGCGCGTAAATTTTCACCTTTCCAAAATCCTTCGTCTGTATTGTATACACATCTTTTTGCGGGTTTCCGAGAATTTCATATTCCAAACCCCCAAATTTTCCCGGGTTAAGAAATCCTTTTTCGTTTCCCTTTACCGGAGCTTTGTTCAGCGGATAGACGCGCCATGAAGAAAAAGTTTTGGATAGGATGAGGCGTTTTTTCTGTTTGGGCACTGCTGCATGCACGACATTTTCCAGCGGATTGATCCAGCTTCCCGGAATGCCTTTTTTGGTGGTTACATTAATCATGCCGTCCGAAATGTTATACACTTGGTAAGTTCCCGGTTTGACTGTTGTTTTTTTATTTTTGCGATGCTTGGCGTCAGATGCCGTTAAATAGCCGGGAACAGTTTTATTTACTTTATATGCCGGACCTGCCGCTTGCGTCTCTTTCTCGGGATCATAGGACTGGAGATAGGTTTCCGGGGATAAGGTGGATTGCTCCTTATTGACTTCCCACCCATAATTCGGCGAACTTTTTTTTCGGACTTCAAAGTGCAAATGGGAACCCGTTACTTGGCCTGTCGCCCCCTGATAACCGATGATTTGGCCCTTTTTAATGAACATTCCGGTTTTTACGGCCGTTCTGTCCAAGTGGGCATACAGTTGAGCCCGCCCGTTTTTATCCTTGATGACAACTACATTGCCGTAGCCTCCCAAACCGGTGCCGGCTTTTCCGGGTCCTGCAAACAAAACCGTTCCTTCCGTAAAGGCGGCAATAGGCGCCTTGTCCGCTTTGACCAAATCAATGCCGGCATGGAATTCCCTGCTCTGCCCCAATGGATTGATCCTCCAACCATAGGGCGATGTAACACGGTAACCCTCAAACACATATGCCATGCTATCAACCCCTTTACCATATGAAATCGTTTTTTCATAGAATAGCGTCGGCGGATGATATACAAAAATGTTCATTTTCCGCTTGTGCCATTCCTGTATGTGTTATATACATTTGCACAAAAAAAAGACACCTGGATTCAACTTGGACTCCAAGTGCCTTTTTTATGAAAACAATTGTTATTTCTCCAGCAACCAGACGTGCTGGCGCTCCCTTTTTTTCTCTTCCCCTTTATGGTTGATTGTGACCGTATAGGTTTTTAATTCCGGAAGAGTTTCACCTTTTTCCACTTCAATGCGCTGGCCGTTTTTTACTTTTCCCCCGCCGTGTCCAGCTTCTACATAAGTGCCAGCAACTGGTGCTGCTTCACCTGATTTAACAAATCTGCTCATGACAAAAACCTCTCTTTACATATATTGCAAAACATCAAATGTTATTATATCAAAAAACACGGCCAAAATGGATAGTGTAATGAAAAAAACCTTTTTTACATAGGTAATACTGCATCAGACATGTACAGGCTCAGACAAGCCAAGGGGGGAAAAGCCGCTTCAGGGCGGCTTCATCCTATTAGGCCTTTACCCATTCACCCTGAACGTTAACACCTGCATCAACCAACAAATTCAAAACAGGACACCTTTTTTCCACTTCCTTTTTTAAAGCGCCAATTTTCTCTTCACTTTCATCCGTTTTAATTTGTACCTTGTAGTGAACTGATTGAAAGTGCGGAGAAATTCCTTCCACTCCCTGCAGTCCCCGTAAATCCAGGACTCCTTCATTTTTAAATTCCACACCCTCATACGAAAATTGTTGTTCCTTTGCGATAAGGGCAATCATGACGGATGTGCAGCCGGATAAACCGCCCAATACCAATTCGACCGGATTTGGCCCTTCATCCGTTCCCCCGAGGCTTACTGGTTCATCCACGATTATTCTATTAAAATCTCTGATCAAAATGGAAGTTTGCAATCCTGTTTCCCATTTTCCGCTTGTGTTAACTTTCGTTAATTGTGCTGTTGCCATTTGTACCTACCTCTTTCATATTGAAATTTATTTTCCGTTTTTCAAATACTTGTCGATCAACCAAAATGCTTGCGAACATTCACACATATCGGGATGACCGAAATACTTACATGTTTTATTTAAATTCACTGTACCTTGTTCCGTGGCGGTCAATTGATTCCAGCAGTGCCAACTCCTCTTCTGTGAGGGGAGCAAAGTCGGTAAACTCTTCGTGCTTTTCCACTGCAAACCCCGTATTCTCTTGAATTTCTTCCAGAGAGCTGGTCGGAAAAATGGCATACAGACGCAGACGCTCATCCTCCTTGGATTTTTTAAAAATGCCAAGCGGAGTAATAACGAATTCTGTATTGCCCGCAGCTGTCACAACATCCAATTTTTCCACGAGACTTCGTTTGTCGTGGTTCGTTTTCCAAAGAATGCCTCTTTTGACGGTTGGAAGCAATGCCGCACTGCCGGCTCCGCCCGGCAAGCGTACTTTCGGCGTGTCGTATGTTCCGATTGCACTCAAGTTCAGCCGCCCGTACCCGTCTATTTGCGCTCCGCTCAAAAAAGCTGCATCAAGCCCGCCCCGGGCCGACAAATCGAAAATATCCGAAAGCGGAAAATCAGAAATCGATCCTTCCCGTAATCCCGGATCCGCAGAAGAATAGCTTGAAAAAGCTGAAGGCCAGGCGTCCACTCCACCAGGGATGCTCAGGTAAACCGCTTTTGGGGCATGCAGCTTTTTCGCCAGTTGAATCGCAACCGCAGGCATGGGGGAAGCGACGCCATGAAAGACGCGTTCGCCGTCTGCAATCAGACGGGCCATGGCAACCGTGATGTAATCGGCAGCTTGAACGTTAGACATAAGATACAGCCTCCTTTACTTTTTCTACGTACGCTTCAGAATCCTGTAAGTATTCGATCATTCCCGCTTTGTCGATGGAGTAATAAGGGGCACAGCTTCCGGGAGCCGCCCCGTTTTCGGCCAGAACGACATGCTCAACGAGGAAGCCGGGAACTTGTGGCCTGACAGTCCAGCTTTCGGAGTCAATCACTTTTTCGGCCGTAACGATCACTTTTTTGGCCGCCCGTACCATGATCAAGTCTTCAAATACGGCACCATCGATAAATGCATTTCCTTTTTCATCGGCAATGTTTACGTGAATCACCGTGTAATCCGGACGCAGCGCGGGAACTACAGCTGTTTTTTCACCCGTAAAAGGGCAGGTAACGCAGCGAACTTCTCCTGTAAGCTCGGGAAGCTCGCTTCCCTGGAATCCGTTGATCGGCTGGAAAGGCACGCCGTAAATGCTTGCCCTAAGACCTGCGATTACACTTGCGCACGCATGTTCATGTACCGTAATGTCTCCTTTTTGTACGCCTTTACGATAGCTTTGCGCCAATCCAAACATTTCAAAACCGATATACCCGCCATATACGGACTTCAGTGATTTGGCCGCTGCCAAAAGATCAACATCCAGGGCGCCGGCCGTCTTAATGACGGAAAGGTCCTTCTTTTCCTGGCGGATCAACTCTTTTACAAACGCCACCGGAGAACGGTGCAGCGCATTTCCGCCCAATGCCAGCAACGCACCGCTTTCAACGGCTGCAGCTGCTTCTTTTAAACTTGTTTGTTTTGACATCTGCTTTCCTCCTTCTTTTTTATGCGATGACAACTCCGTCGGGATCCAAAGTCCGCAATGTTTCCAGTTCCGCTGCTGTCGGCGGCTCCAAATAAGACCAGTCTGGGGCGATTTCAATCGGGAAGCTGCTGTTGGCCTGTACATCTTCCAGTGTGTGGCCTTCAAACAGGTGAAGCAGGGTCATTTTTTTCGTTTTTTCAGCAAATCCATACACACCAATCTGCGTAATGACGCGATAGGGCCCTGTATTGGCCGGCAATCCGGCTTTCGTGCGGCTGCCCGGCCCATTCAGATAGCCGGGGCTTGTTAAAAAGTCAAGTTGATAAACAAACTTTCTCTTATCCTGCCCCATGATTATGATTGTCCGTTCGCATAAAGAAGCGATGTCCGCACCCCCGCCGGAGCCGGGCAGTCTCACTTTCGGCTTTTCCCAATCACCGATTACCGTTGTGTTTAAATTCCCGTATTGATCGATCTGGGCACCGCCCAAAAATCCGTAGCGGATCCAGCCGGCCTGCGCGAGGCTCATCACATAGTCCATCGAACCGACCGTCACGCCGTTTTCATACGTCAATGACTCGCTTACTTGGATTGGCAGCCTTCCTGTCGGCTTCCCTCCGACCCCGCCGCCTTCATAAACGAGCAGCAAATCAGGTGCATGAGTATTCAATGCAAGGACCGAAGCAAGCAGCGGCATTCCCGTTCCCACATAAACGCCAGTATCCTTGGGCAGCAGACGTGATGCAGCAATAATCATTTTTTCTGTATCGTTTGCCATGTTTACCCTCTCCTTTTCGCCACTTTTGGATATGGCGCCAATTGATGTTCGATCTTTTCCAATTGCCTTAACTCACGGACGCCGCCGATTTTTTCCAAATACGCAAAGTGGTCTTCGCTGCCATATACGTATTCCTGCAAGTACTTGTCAACACCTTCTTCGCTGACGGACGCATCCAGCCAAATTTGCCAATGATCTTCATCAAAGGAATAAAGCCTTGGGACTTGATTCGGATGGGAACCATATGGCACTTCGACAACCGCATCAACAACGAAGTAAGGAATTTTCGTCAAGTCCGGACGGTTTGAAAATACTTCATCATGGACAATTTCTTCTGCTGTCACAAGAACAAACTTAGCCGCGTGCGCAATTTCAATATCTTCTGCGACATTACCCTCAATTTGGCAGTTTCCGTATTTGTCCGCACGATGGACATGGATAACTGCTACGTCCGGATAGCAGGCGGGCAGCAGCTCCACCGGCTCATTTGTAAAAGGGTCGATGATTGTTTTCGATCCGCTGTAATGCAAGGTATCCGTACCGAGTGATGACCGTGTCGGATAAAAAGAAAGACCTTTCATCGCAGCGGTAAAACGCCACTGGAAGCCGGCATTTGTTGTCTCGGATAACACTTTTAACCGCCCCGATTCAACTGCCCTCCTCGCCGGGAGTGACAATCCGCGCACTTCGTCCGCAAAACCGTAGGAAACCTCTGCTTTTGTGATGTTTCCCGCTGCCGCCAGCAATTGCCAGTCATGCTGTGATCCTTTCGTTCCGATCGTCAGATCCCCTGTTTTTTGGCGGATGATTTCATGCACCGCGGCAATCGGGTTGCGCACCGATCCCATGCCGCCGAAAACGATATAGTCTCCTGCTTTTACGCCCCGTGCCACTGCCTCTTTCAATGTCGTCGTCTTATCTTTTTTTACCAGTGATTTATGGTTTTTACGAAATTCTCTCATTTTGTCAGGATGCTCCCAACCATGGAGCTTTGATGAGAGTCCTTCTTTTACAATGGTTTGCGCCATGTTTTTCCTCCTTTTGAAAAATTATCTTTTATCCACTGCCCTTGACGCCCGGTCTCCGGCAAATTGGATCAATTGAACGAGAATGACCAGTATGATGACCGTTGCAATCATGACATCGTTTTGGAAACGGTAGTAGCCGAATCGAATGGCCAAGTCGCCGATTCCGCCCCCGCCGACGATTCCGGCCATCGCCGAATAGCTTAATAGACTGATCACCGTGACAGTAAGACCGGCAATCATCCCCGGTTTGGCTTCGGGAAGCAAGACATCTTTTATAATCAGCCACGGGGAAGCACCGCATGATTCTGCCGCTTCGATCACCCCTTTATCAATTTCGCGCAAAGATGTTTCCACCAGGCGTGCGTAAAAAGGGATGGCAGCGACGGTAAGCGAGACACTCGCGGCCGCCGGGCCCATCGTTGTTCCCAGGATCAATTTTGTAAATGGGATAAGGACAACGAGCAAAATGATGAAAGGAATGGAACGGATAATATTAATGATGCTTCCCGCCACGTGTTGCATGAAGCGGTTTTGCCAGAACATGCCTTCGCTTGTGACAAAAAGGGCGATGCCCAGCGGGACGCCGATCATAACCGCAAAAGCGACGGCAATTCCCATCATCCATGAAGTTTCCAGGAAGGCTTTTCCGAATTCATGCACCATCTCAAGCAACACCGGCGAGCACCTCCAATAGATTTGTCCGTTTCGTGATATAGTCAATCGCTTGCTGGACTTCCGCGTGATTGCCGGTCATTTCAATGATGAGTGTTCCCAGCGGACGGTCCTGAATGTAGGAGATTTGGCCATGAAGAATATTGGCAGATACATCAAATTGTCTTAATGTCTCCGAAATGACCGCTTCTTCGGCTGAATCGCCCTGAAAAATGATTTGAACAATCGTCCCCTTTCTGGCCGCAAGCAGTCTTTCAGGCAGTGCCAAAGAATGGACCGTTTGAACAAATTGTTTGGACAGAGCCGTTTTCGGATTGGCAAAAATATCATATACATCAGCCAATTCGACGACCTTGCCATTTTCCATGACGGCTACCCGATGGCAAATATCCCGGACCACTTCCATTTCATGTGTAATTAAAATAATGGTGATCCCAAGCGTTTCGTTGATTGTTTTCAACAGTTGCAAAATTGACTTTGTTGTTGTCGGATCAAGCGCTGAAGTAGCTTCATCGCACAGGAGTACTTTCGGTTCATTGGCCAGTGCCCGGGCGATGCCGACCCGCTGCTTTTGACCGCCGGATAGCTGGGCAGGATAGTGATCGCCGCGATCGGACAGCCCGACCATCTCCAACAGTTCCGGGACACGCTTCTTAATTTCTTCTTTCGTCTTGCCCGCCGCTTTTAATGAAAAAGCGATATTGTCAAAAACGGTTTTAGAACTGATCAAATGAAAATGCTGAAAAATCATGCCGATCTTTTGGCGTTCTTTCCGGACATCCCGATCCGACAATGCCGTCAAATCTTTGCCGTCGATCAAAATCTTTCCTTCTGTCGGCCTTTCCAGCAGATTCAAGCATCTGAGCAATGTGCTTTTCCCGGCACCACTGTAGCCAATAATCCCAAAGATCTCCCTCTGGCGAATGGTCAGATTGACATCATTGACAGCCGTCACATGTTTGTATCGTTTCGTCACATTTTCAATTCCGATCATTCATTTGCCTCCTTTTCCACTTGATAAGGCGGTTTTACGTACCCTTTTGCCTTCTTGTTTGTAAAGTCCAAAAATTTATCTGAGTGGTAAGCTTTCTCCAATGCTTTTGCGAATGGTTTATCAACATCTTCTTTTCTGAGCGTTACATAAATTAAATACCCTTCCGGTGTTTTTTCGATTTCAACCGCTTCATCCAGCTTCAATCCTGAAGCAAGCGCAAAGTTTCCGTTTATGAAAGCAAAATCTGTGTCTCCCAGTGAACGCGGTGTTTGGGCCGGATCGATTGGCTTGATTTTTAAATTGAGCTTATTTTCCACGATGTCTTTTTCAGAGACGACTGTTGGATCGGCCTCTTCATTCACTTTGATCAAACCGAAATCTGCAAGCATATTCAGGGATCTGGCCAAGTTGGTCGGATCATTCGGCATCGTCACGGTCATGCCTTCCTTTACATCATCCAAAGACGTATGCTTTTTGGAATAGAGGGCAATGGGAGCTGTCGGCACCGCATAAGGCGCAACCAGGTCCATGTCATGGTCTTTATTGAACTGCCCGAGGTATATTCTGTTCTGGAACAGGTTGGCATCTATTTCCCCTTCGTTTAAAGCGACATTGGGCTGAATATAATCATTGAACTCAACGATTTTCACTTTATATCCGTCCTTTTCAAGGATCGGGATAATGCCTTCCCGCAATTGGTCACTGTACGGACCTGCAGTTGCACCGATGGTAATTTCTTTCTTATCCTCGTTGGCTGCAGTGCTTCCGCACGCTCCTAACACCAACAGGCTGAAAATTAGACTAATGGTAAGCAATGTTTTTCTCATTCTGATGTTTCCCCTTTAATGATGAATTGTTAGTATTTAAACAGCGCCCTTCCGGACTCTTCCTTGAAGGAAGCGTATTTTTCCGGATTCTTTTTATCGTGATTCTGACGGGATGGAAAGGATCCGCTGCAAAATATTCGTAACAACGGGATACTTAAACCTCCCGCTATTTCCCGGCTTCCTTCTCGATTCCCCGGCAATTCTTCTTTGTTTTTCGGAATGATCACAAATAGCTGTCTGATAGGATGATCCGCTGCTTTTGAATGGGCCGCCCCCATCTGTTGGGTCAATTTGCTGCCAAAACGATCCAACTAACTTTTCATATAAAAATACTTGGTTATTAAACGAAATCTGTACTGCTTCCACATGGCCGATTAATCCCGGTGCATGCCTGTTCATACGTCGGGTTCTCAAACGTCCCGCCAGTATAACCGGAAACCACTTTCTCAATCCCCGGCTGAGTGTCAAATGGTTGGATCATGCACCAAAAACAGCCGCTCGCAAAGGTTGCAAAAGTTCCGCGTCAGACATGTTTATTCTCCTTTTTTCCATTTAAAAAACCCCTTGATCAACACAAATATGCCTTTAGCAAGCAAATTTGCGCAAATCAAGAGGCCTCCGGTTGTCCGGTCAGCTTCCCAGTATATTCATCATGTATCATGCTGGAAACCGCTTCTTTTCGATCCGGTTGATCTGAACAATTTTCCCTTCGTGAACCGTTATTTGCAGCTCACCGAAACGCAAATTGCCGAGGGCTTCCGCAATCACTTTCAACTTCTCGTTATCTACTTTTACTTTTTCCCCCATTCCTCTCAGCTCCTTTGATTGTAAATCGCCCGATATACAAGAAAAAGACCCCTTCACAATAAGAGGTCTCCGCTTTTAATTAGAATCATCAGCTTTGCCTCTTATATATCAGACTTTTAAAAAATCTGCTGGAATTGGCACCGTTTGAATATATAAAAGTATATTCAATGGTTGCCGAGGCTTCACCGGGCCAGTCCCTCCGCCTCTCTTCATAAGAGTATGAAATAATGAAATTGTCATTTGGAACGTTGAAACCTATTTTATTCCGAAATGTTTTGGCTGTCAACCAATTTTTTCAATTTTATTGCTTTGGGCCTCCAAACTTTTGTACCATTTTTTGCTATATGGCCCACGACGGTCGTTTCGTGTGCCCATTCCTTGATCATTTGAACTTACAACTAACCGCCAAAGGGTCATTTGTGCTGCCGTGAAGCCATCGGCCAATCTCTGAAAGAAAGTTTATCGGTACAACGACGTATCAGCTGTGGTGTGGTATAATCTATATCATTATTTTATCTAAGGGGATGCTCGAAATGGAATCATTGGCACATCAAAAAGACGGAATATTTCCTTCGGTCTGCTCTCTTGATTGTCCGGATCAATGCGGACTGCTTGTCCATAAAAAAGACGGGAAGATCGTAAAAATTGACGGAGATCCCAACCATCCCATAACGAAAGGAAGCATTTGCAACAAAGTGCGGAATATGGGAGCCCGCCTTTACGACGAAAAAAGATTAAAAACACCTTTAAAGCGTGTTGGAGAAAAGGGCGAAGGAAAGTTTATCCCGATCAGCTGGCAGGAGGCCATTGAGACGATTTCCGACCGCTGGAAAAAAATCATTTCGGAGGAAGGTCCGGAATCCATTTTGCCTTACAGCTTTTACGGAAATATGGGCAGGATTCATTCAGAAGGAATGGACAGGCGCTTTTTTCATCGTCTCGGTGCGAGCCAGTTGGAGCGGACGATCTGTTCGGATGCCGGAGCTGTGGGATATAGGTATACGATGGGCAGCAGTTTTGGCACGGATCCCGAAGAAATGACGGAAACAAAATTGTTTGTTTTTTGGGGAATCAATGCTGCAAGTACGAATATGCACCAGGTAATGATCGCACAAAAAGCGAGAAAGCAAGGGGCAAAGCTCGTTGTCATAGATGTCCATAAAAACCGGACCGGCCGCATGGCGGATTGGTTTATTCCGGTTATTCCGGGAACCGATGCGGCATTGGCGCTGGGCATCATGCATGTATTATATAAAGAAAATTTAGTAGACCGGGAGTTTTTAACAGAATATACAGTAGGGTACGAGGAACTGGAGCACCATGTAAAGCAATATGACCCTCAAGTTGTCTCTGGCATTACAGGAGTTCCGGCGGAAGATATTTATAAACTTGCCCGTCTGTACGGTTCCACTGCCCCCTCCATGATCCGGATCGGCAACGGGCTTCAGCACCATGACAATGGCGGCATGATTGTCAGGACCATTGCCTGTCTTCCGGCTTTAACGGGCCAATGGCTGCTGAAAGGCGGAGGAGCAGTGAAATCAAACTCGGCTTACTTGAATTACAACACGAGGGCATTGCAACGGCCGGATCTGCAAAAAAAGCCAACCCGCTCGATTAACATGATTCAATTGGGGCAAGCCCTGTTAGAGACGGAAAACCCGATCCGATCCTTATTTGTATATAGCAGCAATCCTGCCGTCGTTGCTCCGGATTCCGTCAAAGTCAGAAAAGGATTGCTGCGTGATGACCTCTTCATGGTCGTCCATGACTTGTTTTTGACGGAAACGGCGGCGTATGCGGATATCGTATTGCCGGCAACGTCCTCCTTTGAAAATACGGATATATATACATCTTACTGGCATCTCTATTTGCATTTACAGGAGCCGGTCATTCCTCCTTATGGAGAAAGCAAGTCGAATGCGGAAGTGTTCAGGCTGTTGGCGGCAGTAATGGGATTTGATGAAGAAGCTTTTAAAGACAGTGATGAAGACATGATCCGCCAGGCGATCAGTGATGTGCCAAATCCTTATTTTCCTGACATTACATTGAAAGAACTTAAAGAAAAACGCTTTGTCAAAGCACGTACTCCGGAAAACCGTTTGAAGCGTTTGAACACACCGAGCGGAAAAATTGAATTGTATTCGAAAAGGATGGAACTGGATGGGCACCCGCCGCTGCCGACGCACATACCGTTGAAAGAGGAAAATTCGGACTATCCTTTTCTATTCGTGCCCGGCCCGAACCATAACTTTTTAAACTCCACTTTTTCCAATAACGAAAAACATGTCAGATTGGAAAAATCACCGCAGCTGTTCATCAACCAGGAAGACGCGCTGCGGCTTGGCATTGAAAACGGTGATTGGGTCCGCATCTGGAATGACCGGGGAGAATGTGAATTGCCGGCATCTGTCGGGGATCAGGTTCTTCCAGGCGTTCTGGTCACCCAAGGCCTCTGGGCCGATGCCCATGGAGCAAAACGGCTTGTGAATGCCTTGACACCGGACCGGGAAGCTGACATGGGCGGCGGCGCCGTGTTTTTCTCAGGAAAGGTAAATGCAGAGAAGGTGGCTGCAGGAGATCAACTGAAGACTGGTAAAGAATGGAGTAAAGCATAAGTGCAAAGAATGATGCCCTTGGTTTCAAGGCTGATCAGGCACCAAGGGCTTTTTACAATGCAATGCCTCTTTCCAACCGGACACTACAGGTTTCCAAAAAGCTTTTTCATATACGCAGTTACGGCGTCTTCCCATTTTTTCTGCCAATTCAAACGAAAGAAGCTTGCCCCGGTTCTGCGTGCAAAAAAATCTTCGGGCGTCATTGCCATTTCGTACAGCACAGCGTAATGAACAAGCAATTTAATTGCCAACGGCAGTTCTTCGTCCGGCAGAACTTTTTCCTTCATCGATGCAACCATATCTGCGTTTGTTCCATATACCGCCGCAATTGTTCGTGCCTCCTCTTGACGAAGGCCAATTTCCCGAAGTTTTCGGCTTCTCTCATCAATAGACTTTTCATATTCGGCCGGATTCGTAAAATGTCCGCCGGAAAGGCGAAGATTTCTTGTTACGCATGGTCCGCTTTGAATCCCCTCTTGCTCAAGCTGTTTTGCCAGCATATCTGTTGCCGTTTCAGCCATTTTTCTGTAACCGGTCAGCTTCCCTCCCACAATCGTGATTAATCCGGTATCTGACACCCAAATTTCGTCTTTGCGGGATATCTCGGACGGCCCTTTGCCTTTTTCCTGAATGAGCGGTCTGACTCCGGCCCATCCAGATTCAATGTCATCTTTCGTTATTCCAAGTTCCGGGAACATAAACCGGATGCAAGACATTAAATAATCCTTGTCTTCCTCTGTAATCGGAGGATTTTTCAGGTCACCATTAAAAAAAGTATCCGTTGTGCCAACATACGTTTTTCCGTCTCTCGGAATCGCAAATACCATCCGGCCGTCAGGTGTATCAAAATAGACTGCCTGCCTGAGCGGGAATTTTTCCTTATCCATAACGATATGCACACCTTTGGTATGTGTAAGGCCCTTCCCTTTTATCTTTCTGTCTTTTTCAATCATCTTCTCCACCCATGGCCCTGTTGCATTGACAACCTTTCGGCCTGCTGCTTCATATATTGTATTTGTAAACACATCTCGCACCTTAACACCTGAAACTTTTCCGCCTTCATAAAGGAAGCCTTCGGCCTGCGTATAATTCAGCAGGTCAGCCCCCTCTTCAAAAGCCTTCTTTGCCACTTCCATTGTCAGGCGGGCATCGTCCGTCCGATATTCAACATAATAGCCGCTTCCAAGGAGACCATCTTTCTTTAAAAGCGGCTCCTTCGCAAGGGTTTCTTCCCGTGTCAACATTTTGCGCCGTTCATTCTTTTTGACTCCGGCTAAAAAATCATATACCCGCAGTCCTGCAGAAGTTGAAACCTTTCCAAATGTCCCTTTTTTATAGATCGGCAGCAGCATCCATTCCGGATGCGTCACATGGGGTGCATTTTCATAAACAATCGCCCGCTCCTTTCCGACCTCTGCAACCATCTTTATTTCAAACTGCTTCAAGTACCGCAGTCCTCCGTGGACCAGCTTTGTCGACCTGCTCGATGTACCCGCTGCAAAATCCTGCATCTCCACGAGAAGGGTCTTCAGCCCCCTTGTCACACAATCAAGTGCGATGCCCGTTCCTGTTATACCGCCTCCTACAATGATCACATCGTATTTGGTTTCACCGAGATGCTCCATCAATTGTTTTCGTTCCTTAAATGAAAATGTTCCCATTTAAAATCCTCCATATAATAAAGGCCATTTACAATCACCCCGTTTGAAAACGGGGGACTGCAATGGCCCTTTCTCAGAATCTCTGACCTTATATTATATTTTGCACAAAACAGTTATGTGATAAACTTAAACTATCAACAAAGAAGGGTGTGATTTGGAATATATGAGAATCGAAGACATGGTTGAATCACAAATTATTGCTTCAGTCAAAAGTGAAGCAGACCTGGATATAGCGTTAAAAAGCAACGTGAATATCGTTTTCCTGCTCACGGGCAACCTCTTATCTGCGGAACATTACATTACCCGTCTGAAAGAAGCGGGAAAACATGTTTTTCTCCATCTCGACTTTATTGATGGCCTTTCCAATTCCCGCAGTACGGTTAACTTTATTGCAGAGGCATGGAAGCCGAAAGGAATCATAACCACAAAAGGCAGCATGGTCAAATTCGCCAAAGAAATGGGCCTCATGACCATTCAACGGATCTTTCTTCTGGATCGCAGCGCCTTATACAAAGGGATTGAAATGGTCAAATCATGCAGTCCCGATGCTGTCGAAATCATGCCGGGTATTTTGCCGAAAATTGTTGATCGGCTTACAATCGAGCTTCCTTATCCCATTATCGCCGGTGGCCTTGTCTCTGAACTCCAGGAAGTACATGACGCCCTGAAAGCCGGAGCACTCGCAGTATCTTCCGGAAATCCTGCTATGTGGAATTACGACTTGTAAATGATGACCATCAATCTTTAAGCCAATCATTTTATTCAATCTGATCAATATCCTTCACGCTGGAGAGTGTATATTTGGGACTGTCCGCTGCCCTTTCCAGCATCGATGAATTCGTGATTCCCGTCATGACAAGAACAGAATTCATCCCTGCTTCATTCGCCATCCGAATATCCGTCTCTAGCCGGTCCCCAACCATGTACACGTTTTCTGCGGGAAGCCGAAGAACTTTATCCAATACATAGCTGGCCATAAGGGGGGATGGCTTTCCCGTAACTATTGTGACCGTTTCTCCTGTGGCCCCTTCAATGGCGCCAATCATCGCACCGCAATCGGGGATTTCTCCTTCTTTAATCGGGCAAGTCCTGTCCGGATTCGTTGCAATGATTTTTGCACCATTTCTCCATGCCTGAAAAGCGCTGTTTAACTTATCATAATCAAAATTTCGATCCCAACCGATAACGACATGGGAGGCATGTTGCGGATCCTTCGTAATACTGATCTCTTCTTCCGCCAGCTCGTCAAACAACGGCTCCTCCCCAATAACATAAGCTGTATCCCCCGCCTCCATGTTATCTTTTAAATATTTTGCCGTTATAAAATTGGAATTAATTACTTCGTCTAAAGTGACATCTACCCCAAGCGACTTGAGCTTTTCAACATAATCAATCCGGCGCGCTATCGACTTGTTTGTCAGAAAAATTACACGATCACCACGGGATTTCAGCCTATGGATGGCGTCAGCTGCTCCTTCAATCATTTCATTATCGACATAGATCGTTCCATCCAGGTCGAAGATAAACCCTTTCATACTGTCACTCCTGTAGTCTACTATAGCTTCTTTTGCCCGAGTCGGTTTGCAAGTGCCTGTAACAGAAGCACAAGGACAACCAATACAACAGACATGGCTGCGGCCGTATAATATTCTCCGCGCAAGATATTTTGGAAGATCGCCAAACTCATTGGCGCCCATTCGGCCGGGGCGAGCAGGATTGAAACACTTGCTTCCTTAATAACGGTAACAAAAACAAGAACTGATCCAGCCGCTATTCCCGGAAGCATAAGCGGTCCTATAATCGTCATTGCAGCTGTAAGCTGTGTGGCCCCGAGATTAATGGCAGCTTCTTCGATGTCCTGCTTGATGGCACGCATTGTTCCCATCGTCGACCGTATCATGTATGGGAGTCGCCTAATCGCATATGCGATAATAAGCAGGATGGCTGTTCCAGTTAATTGAAGCGGAGCAGTATTAAACGTTTGAATAAGCGCAATGCCAAAGGCAATCCCTGGAACAACCAACGGGATTGACACGATGAAGTCCATCGAAGAAGAATGTTGGCGGACAACGAAATACGAAACGAAAGTTGAAATAATAACACTGAGCACAAGCGCGCCCAACGCCAGAATAATGCTGTTTTGAATATTCCCCAACGAAGTTGAGAAAATCGTTTTATAGTGCTGCAGTGTATACCCGTTCGGCAGCGGATCTTTTCCCCACGTTGTGGCAAAAGACTGGATGGCTATTGAAATCATCGCCAGCAAAGGAACGAGCACAACAAGCATGGAATAAATCGCAAGTGTCCAATTTAATAGTTTATTTTCACTAAGCTTTTGCTGCTTCGGCTTTCCTGAAACCGTTCCGTAATTCTTTCCTTTTGTAAACAAATGCTGCAGCCAAAAAAAGAAGCCGGCTACAAGCACCATAACGACGGTTAAAATGGCTGCCCCTCCCCAGTTGAAAAAACCGGCCATTTCACGGTAAGCTTCTACGACAAGCAAATTTGTTTCTTTTGGAGCCAAAATGATCGGGGTGCCAAAATCTGAAAAACTTACAGTAAAAATAAGCAGCGCACTTGAAATAATGCCAGGCAATGCAAGCGGAAACGTTACAAACGCGAAGGTGAAAAAGTTTTTCGCACCAAGATTTTGCGAGGCTTCTTCCAAGCTCAAATCACTTACCTTAAACGCGGCAACGAGCGGCCAAAGTGCATATGGAAAAAAGAAAAAAACCTGAACGAGTACGATCCCTGACATGGAATACGGATCAATCAACATCCCTTCTCCGCCAAGCGCATTATAAATCTGGGTAACCCAGCCTGAGCGGCCAAGCATGATAATGAATGCATACGCAGAAATAAAGGTCGGTACAATAAGCGGAACCATACATAATGCTGATATCGTTTTTTTGAATGGCATTTTGGTACGTGCAATGCCGTAAGCGAGCGGAATGCAGACGATAGTTACTATAATCGTTACTAAAAATGAAAGCAGTAAACTATTTTTCAATGCAGCAAAGTAACTCTTTGTTGTAAATATCTTTTTATAATGATCAAAAGAAGCCCCTTTAAGTTTCTCCACCGTGGAACTGAACGTAGCCGGATCGGTAAGCGAGCCAAGCAGATTGATGGGCTGTCCGGTAAAACTGACGAGAATAACGGAAATAAGCGGAAGAATCAAGAATAGTCCAAAGAATATATAAATCAGGACTTTCACGACCGTAAGGCCATTAAATCCCCCTTTCATATTTTTCATATCAATAGCACCCTCTCGTGTTCTACCGTAAGTTTCACCTTTTTTCCTTCTTCAAAAATGCCTGTTCCGGCTGAATACGTTGTATCAACAATGAGCTGATAGCTTCCGACTTGAACGTCATATCGGACGATTGAACCAAGATATGTGGCCATGATAACCGTTCCCTGAATAACGTTTTTATTATCTCCGTGTACTGTTTTATTTGCATCAGCCACCTTCACATGCTCAGGCCGAATAATGACATCTACCTCGGTTTTATCCGTCCCGTTTGAGGAACGCAACACGAACCCGTCCCCTTTTACAACTGTCAATCCGTTCTCTTTTCCATCAACTGTAGCTTTGAGAATATTGGACGTTCCAACAAAATCTGCAATAAATGATGTCGCCGGTTGACTATATAGATCTGTCGGTGTTCCAACTTGGATAACCTTCCCATGATCCATAACCGCAATTCGGTCCGCCATACTCATTGCTTCCTCCTGGTCATGCGTAACAAAAATGGTTGTAATTCCAAGATCCTGTTGAATGGAGCGGATTGTATTCCGCATCGAGTGGCGAAGCTTTTGGTCGAGATTGGAAAGCGGCTCATCCATCAGAAGCACGGCCGGCTCCATGACTAGTGCCCGCGCCAATGCGACACGCTGCTGCTGGCCTCCGGAAAGCTCACTCGTCAAGCGATCTGCATACTGGTCGAGTTCAACATAACGAAGCATTTCCATTACTTTGTTTTCAATATCCTTTGGGGACTTTCCAAGCCGTTTTGATAAAAGGCGTGCGTATATCGGAAGTTTTGCAAACAATTTGCTAGCATTCAACAGCTTAATATTCAAGCTGTATGCAACGTTGTCAAAAACGTTCATATGCGGAAATAAGGCATAGCTTTGAAACACCATCCCGCAATTTCGCCTGTTGGCCGGAATCCCTTTCATCTCGCGATCACCTATGTAAATAGAACCACCTGTAGGAACCTCGAATCCCGCGATACATCTCATTGTCGTAGTCTTGCCGCAACCCGATGGTCCGAGAAGGGCGAAAAATTCGCCTTCCCGAATATCGAGGTTGATATCATCCAAGGCAGTAACATCCCCGAACTTCTTTGTTAAACTTTTGATTTTAACTGACCCCATTGTTCGTTCATCCTTTTACTGAAATTTATCTTTCCATTCATTCCGGATACGGTCATAGTTTTCATTCACCCAGTCAATATCAAGATCAACCGCATGTGATTTTACGTTATCCAAAGTAAGTGGTGTTTTAGATTCTACTTCAGGGTTAATTGGAATATGGTACCAATTTGCCAATACTTCCTGCCCTTCTTTAGATAGAAGAAAATCAATAAACTTTTTGCCGCCCTCCTCGTTCGGACCCCCTTCAACAACCGATACAGGGTTAACAAGAATGGGGGTTTTATCAGGAACAACAAAATCAACACTTTCGCCCTTGGCTTTTAATTCATACGCCATGAAGTCGAAACCTACTCCAATATGGGCTTCCCCCATAGATACCGCTTTTGTAGGAGCTGAACCTGAATCCGGCATAGAGTTTGCCTGCTCAGCAAGTTTCTCAAAATACTTCCAAGCTTCGTCTTCTCCCTTTTGCATCATCTGGCTCATAACCATTAAGGTAGCTGTGCCGGAAGCTGCTGGATTGGAGAATTGGATTTTTCCTTTCCATTTCGGATCAAGTAAATCTTCCCAAGTTTTTGGTGCTTCTTCTTCGGAGACAAGTTCAGTGTTATAGGAAAATCCAAGTACAAAGATTTCCACACCGACATATTTGCCATCCTCATGCTTCACTTTTATTCCGTCTTCAACGACATCCCAATCAGCGGCAAAATCTGGCACATAGGATCCGATGATTCCTTTATCCACCGCAGCCTCGAAAGGAAGAATACCTCCACCGCCATACCAAACGTCGGCCTTCGGGTTATCCTTCTCCGCCATCATTTGATTGACAAGAACATTTGTACCTGCATAGTGCACGTCCACTGTCTCATCATTTAGTTCTTCATACTTTTGCTTCAATTCTTTCGTCATATCTGGTGTTTCAGGCGAATAGAGCGTTATGCGCCCATCGCCCTTCTCGCCGCCTTCCCCCGATCCCGACGAATCACCTGCACACCCTGCCAACATGACAGCAGCCAAAAAAACACTCGCCACGAATCCTATTACCTTTTTCACTTCGTTCCCCCCCTGATAAGTTTGATAACTAAGACAAAAAAATGAGATAAACGTACTGAAAGAAACCCCGCTTACTCGTAAGGGTTTTCAATTCAGGCGTTCATCTCATCGTCTCTGCCTTATATTAGATTTATATTTATTATACTCTATTTCTATAAAACATCAAGTACAAATTCAGAAAAAAAGAATACTTGGCATTGTTGACAATTTTTTATTTTGTTCACTTATTCACAAGCAATTGCAGCCTTGCAGGGAAATCATCCAACAAATCCCAACGTTTTTAAAAAGAATATCCGAAACAAGGGGCTCGTCCCTCGTTTCGGAATGTTTACTTGTTTCATATTCTTCTTGATAAAAGAATGTATCCCTTCTTTTCTCTATCCCCAATAAGTTAATGTGCGTTTTTTCATCGCTTCTCTGTATTGGGCGGTTGACTTCGGAAGCAGTTCGTTTGTCTTTTGATCAATAATAATGCCGTAATGACGGATCAGATCCAATAGATCCACTTCACCATTATGATATTTTTCCATGACGTTTTCCGGGTCTTCTTCCAGCCATTTTTTGCGGTTAAGTCTAATATACTCCCGTGCATTTTCTGTTGCTTCTTCATCGATTTCAAAGAGATCGATTTCCCTGTCAATTTCCTTTATGACGACACCATAATCTTTCTTCGCTCTTTCAATGGACACATAGCCGTCAATGACATCTTCAAGCACATCTTGCGGATCTCTTTTAAGTGGATCGCCGAGACCGCCGCCGCCCGCAGATGGTCTTGTGAATTCATCCCCTTTTTTTACTTTTACATTGGAAAAAATCGTTCCAAGGAATTCGCTGCCTGCTTCACCTCTCATCAGTTGAACGCCATGCGGAGTGGAGGGTAAGCCGCCGAAGATTCCCCACGTTACGGAGCGGGAGCGGTCACAGCAGTAAGACATCACAGCATCGTCTGCTTCCGTCAGGATACCGCCTTTTTCCACGCCGCAGCCGCCGCGGAATTTTCCAGGGCCGCCGGAATCAGTGACAATTTCATGTTTCGTCGTAATGACGGGAGACAGACGTTCCTGCCCTTCACATGGCTGAATGCTCAATCCGACGCCGAACACAGGGGATAAGGCATTCGCTCCATCTTTTGTGCTGCGGCCGCCATGGCCTCCGGCCATCCAATCATACCACATGAAATAGTTGTTATAGCCTTCCCGTTTGTCATCTCCGCCAATGAGAAGGTACTCCAGGTTGAAAGAGCAGGCAAGGGCGCGCTCAGGCATAATCTGTGACCATAATTCAAAGCACGCATTCATGATTTTTTCATACGCTCCCGAACAAAACCCAGTGACAGCCACCGGCCAGCAGGCATTGACGACTGTATTTTCCGGCAGATCCACATGGACAACCCGGTAAAATCCGGAGTTGAGCGGAATATCAGGGAAAAATGTTTTCGTACCTGCGTATGCCGCCGACATGGATGAACCGAAAGCCGAATTCAAGAAGCAGCCGATCGATTGATGGGAGCCGGAAAGATCGTAAAGAATTTCATCGTCCTTAATCGTCATTTTGACTTTAATCGGAATAAGCCCGTCGCCCACTTCAGGATCCATGTCAATATAATCAGTTGTTTCCCACACGCCATCCGGAAGCTCTTTTACCTTCACACGGGTTAAGCGTTCCACATAATTTTGGACTTCTTCAAATGCTGTCAGAATGGTATCCAGTCCATATTTTTCGATCAGTTTGATTAACTGTCTTTCTCCCGTTTTGGTCGCTTCCGCCTGGGAACGCAGATCCCCGAGCCGCTCTTCGGGTACACGCATGTTGGCAACGAGCAAATGAGCCACATCATGTAAATATTCCCCTTTGCTCCAAATTCTGAGCGGAGGAATCCGGACCCCTTCCCCATAATGGGTTTTGGCGTTGACATCAAAAGATCCTGGCGTGGATCCGCCCATATCTGCCCAGTGGCCGTTTACCTGCATAAAAGCAATTAATTGGCCATCGTAAAAAACAGGACGGATAATCCGCGTATCATTAAAATGGGTCCCCCCTCGATACGGATCGTTGATAATAAATATATCTCCGGGATGAATATCGTCCCCGAAATCCTCAATAACCGCTTTCGCTGTTAAATGCAATGTCCCAACGTGTACGGAAATATCCTGAGTTCCCTGCATTACGGTGTTTCCTTGGGCGTCACAAAGCGCAGAACTGAAGTCGCGGTTGTATATGACAAATGAATAACAGGTTCTCAATACTTGCTCTGACATTTGGTCGACCAAATTGACAAAGCCATTTTTTAAGACTTCAAACGTTACCGGATCTAATTTTGTATCCACTTTCAACATGATATCGCTCCCTCTCTTCGGTATAATGATTGACCTGTTTTAAATCCGATTCATAATAATATTGCGGTATTCGTCTATTTTGACTTTGTAATCCGCCGGTACAACGATCGTTGAATCAAGCTGTTCAATAATTGCCGGGCCTTGGAATTCGGACAAAACCGGAATTTTCGTACGGTTATAAATCTTCGATTCTACCATTCCGCCTTCTTCCTGGAAATAGACAGGGCGGGTTTCTTTTAAGGCTTCTTCCAATGTCCCAACCGGCTGCTCTTTTACGAATTCGGGTTTTTTCACTGTACCAATTGCTTCCACACGCAAACCGTAAATTTCAATTCCTTTTTCACGGTCGGAAAAAGCAAATTCACGTTCATGCTCCAGGTGGAACCTTTCAATGGCATCTTCCAGACTGACAATCGGACGGTCAATTGTAACGGATAATGTTCTCCACTGTCCGACATAACGCATATCAATGTAGCGAATCAAGTTCATCTGCCCGGCTTCGATTCCTTCTTCCGCCAAAAGTTCTGTTGCTTCTTTTTCCATTTCGATAAACTCATTTTCCAATTGTTCTTTCGTAGCTTCTGCTGCTTTGGCAACATACGTTTTTGAAATGTCATGGCGGACATCCACAAGCAGACAGCCCATTGCCGCAGCAACGCCCGGGTGGGCTGGAACGATGACTGTCGGAATCTCCATTTCCCTGGCCAAATCGGCACCATGAAGCGCACCTGCACCACCAAACGCCACGAGAGCAAAATCACGCGGGTCATAACCGCGGCGGACGGAAATCAAGTTCAGCGCATCACACATGTTTGCATTGGCTACCTGGATCATCGCATTGGCTGCACCGAGAGTATCATAACCCAGCGGCTTCGCTACCTTTTCTTCAATCACTCTGACGGAAAGCTCTTTATCAAGTGTCATCTGGCCATCAATTAACTTCGTGTTCAACCTGCCAAGCACCAGATTTGCATCCGTATTTGTCGGCTCGAGTCCGCCATTGCCGTAACATGCAGGCCCCGGATCCGCTCCGGCGCTATGCGGGCCATTCCGCAAAGAACCTCCCTCGTCGATCCAAGAAATGCTTCCGCCCCCAGCCCCAATCGTCAAGATTTCAATGCTCGGGAAACCGATCGGATAACCATATTCAATGTACCAGTCTTTTGTAATCCGCAGTTCATTGTCATACATCAGCGAAATATCTGTACTTGTTCCGCCCATGTCAAGACCGATCGCATTTTTATATCCGCACATATTGGCAATATGCTTGCTCGCAATCGCACCTGCCGCGATTCCGGAGCTTGCCAATCTTGCTGCATACTTAGGAACTGTCTGGGAAGTCATCACGCCTCCCCCTGAATGAAGGACAATGATGTCGCCTTCGTACCCGATATCTTTCATATTACTTTCCAAAAGATGAATGTACTTGCTGACTGTCGGTCCAAGTACGGCATTGACGATCGTTGTGCTCATCCGCTCATGTTCAAAAATTTCAGGGAGAGTATCGGAAGAAGTGCAAATATAAACATCCGGCAATTCTTCTTGTAGCATTTCCCTCGTTTTTCGTTCATTTTCTCCGTTGACATAGGCATTCATAAAGCAAATGGCTACTGATTCAACTTTCCTTCTTTTTAATATTCTGGCTAATTCGCGAACTTCTGCTTCATCTACTTCCTTCATCATTTCCCCGTTAAAGCCGACACGCTCGTCCAATTCGAAACGGTCTCTCCGTTTAATATAAGGTTCGGCCACATCGTTGTATGCATCCCATAGGTCAAGCTTCGTCCCACGCCGTATTTCGGGAACATCCCGGAATCCTTTTGTTGTAATAAGTGCCGCCTTTGGCAGTTTCCTTTCGATTAATGCATTGGTCCCCACTGTCGTACCATGGGAGAACATCTTTATTTGCTCGCCTGTCAATTCGGCTTTCATAATCCCATCAAGAATCCCTTTTTCCGGATTGGAAGGTGTAGAAGATGTTTTTGTAACAAACATCTTTCCTGTTTTTTCGTCAAAAACAAATACGTCCGTAAAAGTGCCTCCTACGTCTACTGCCACATGATAGCCTGATTGTTTGCTCAACATAATCCCCTCCAGTTTATTTATCAAGTAATGCATTGCTTATTTTTGCAGAGCTGTTTGACGGGCCACCACCTCCTAAAATGATTAAAATTGAACGCTTTCCCGCACTCTTTCCAACAATCTTTCTTTTTCTCTTCTCATGGCAATCGCCTGATCGACAGTAATGGCTTTAAATTTCACTGTGGACATAGGCCTCATTTGGGATAATTTGTTGATATCCTGCCAAATGACCGTTCCGATCGTTACGAATCCGCCTCCGCCCGTGCCATCTGTTAATAAAACAATGATTTCTCCTTCGTTGGGAACGATGACTGCCCCAATCGGATAGGGAATGTCAACAATATTTCCCGGATTTCCTCCTGAGCCAAACGGCGGTTTGCTCTCTTTGTAGCCAATGTGTCCGCCGTTCAGGCGGCATGCTGTCCGGCTCGATTGGGGTTGAATCGTCCAGGGCGTATTTAAAAAGGAAACCAATCCTTCGTCACTAACCAGATCACATGTGATCCCCAAAACAACATGGGCCGTTCCCTTGTTATCAAATGTCGGCTTTGCTTCTTCGATCATTTCTTTTCCCACAAGCTGAATGGCCCCGGGAAGCGGTTCAGCCATTCTGATTTCATCACCTGCCAATAAAAGCCGGCCAGTGATGCCATGAAAGCCGCTGGCTAAACAACTGGATCTGCTTCCCAACACCTCCGGCGCTTCCAATCCCCCTGAAACGCACAGATAGCTGAACAAACCTTCCGAAATCTTCCCAATTTCCAGCACATCGCCTTTTTTAACTTCAAACACTTCCCACATCGGCTGCATGTTTCCGTTTAACCTGACTTCGACGGGAGCGCCTGTTATGACTACGGTCGTTCTTTTTTCAAATTCAACGCTGGCGCCCTTTACCATCATCTCCAGTCCTGCCACATCTGTTGGATTGCCAATGAGGACATTGCCGAGCATAAAGGACATTTTGTCAGCAGCTCCGGATGGAGGAACTCCCAAATGAAAAAAGCCAGTCCGGCCGAGATCTTGTATAGTTGTCCGGATTCCGGGATCAATCAGTTTCATCATGAGCGGAGTTCCTCCATTAAATCGTCGATATACAAGTCCCCTTCCTCCTCGTAGCGGGTGGCAGAGAAAGTGACATGTTTCATGTTGAATTCGTAAGTGCCGTTTAACACTTGTTCACGGATATTTTGATATTCCGCCTCTGATACGGGCCGGTATTTCCATAAATCACCGGGCCTTGCCAGGAAAAAGCTTTCTTTAAACGGTTCCAATTTTTGATTAACATCGTAAACGGGTACTGCCGCCATGCCGATCAATTGATAGCTGCCCGGGGAATCGGAAGGGTAGATCACTGTAAAAGCGCCGCCCAGCCCTACCGCCCTTTCCGGAGTATACGGCCGCGGACTTTTATACTTTGGAACTTCGATAATTCTTTCTCTTTCCGTTATTAATGGAAAGCACCATGCCGTTCCAGGCTTAAACCCGAGCGATGTGACAAAGTAAAGAGGGCGGGAGTGGGCTTTGATAAACTCTTCCTTGCTGCTGCATCCCGTGAACTCCATGACATAATCAAAATTCGGCTTTTCTTCTCCTCCATGCTGCGCTGAGTACTTTCTTGACACTTCCTTTGTCCACTCATCGTCATAAAGGACAGGTATCTCAATCATTCTGGAATGAAAGTTCAAGCTTTCATGTTCATTCTTCATCCTGTCCACATTCCGCAAATATTCAAGCAAGTGATGCGGAGATATAATGTTCGGATCATAGCGAATTAAATAGGACGTATTATTCGGATAAATCTCAATGATTCCAGGAATCTTTCTTTCTCTTAGCTCGTTCGTAATGGACAAAGCCTTTAACGTACTCTCGATCCGCATATCCCTGGAAATCTCGGCGTAAATGTATTCATCACCGCAAAAGTCAAACTTTGTTTCGGAAAAAAAGATCAACTCCCGCACCTCCTGCACCGCTAAATCTTTTCATGCGCCGGCTGACAGTAGATACACTTATATCAAGTGCCTTAGCCGCTTCTGTGGCTGTTCCAAATTTCGCCACCGCTTGCTCAATGAGCTGACGCTCCACTTCATCGACCGCTTTTTTCAAGGGCATTATTCCTTTAACCGTCAAAAAGCTTTGTTCATCAGCATCAGTTGCCCAGAGCACACGATAAACGTCTTTTTCAGTAATCAGTTCTTCTTTGGAAACGACTACAAGCCTTTCAATCATATTGCGCAGCTCCCGAATATTTCCTGGCCATTGGTAGCTTTCCAATGCATTCAGGGCATCGGTTGAAATCTTTTTTCTCCTTCCAAACTGCTCGTTTATTTCTTCCAAAAAATGGATCGACAGCGGCGCGATATCTTCCTTTCTTTTTCTTAAAGGCGGAATGGAAACAGGAACAACGTGTAAGCGGTAAAACAGGTCCTCCCGGAACTGATTTGCCTCAACCATTTTCTTTATGTTTTTATTAGATGCGGCGATCACCCTCACATTTACTTTTACAGGAACAACCGAACCTACTTTGGCAATCTCTCTTTCTTCCAAAACCCGAAGCAGTTTCACTTGCATCAGAAGCGGCAATTCAGAAATTTCATCCAAAAATACCGTGCCGTTGTGCGCTTCCTCAAACAAGCCGATTCTTCTTGTGTCTGCCCCCGTGAAGGCGCCTTTTTCATGCCCGAATAATATGCTTTCAATCAAGTTTTCAGGAATGGCGCCGCAGTTCACCGCTATAAAAGCGTTGTCCGAACGGCTGCTTAAATCATGAATTTTTCGGGCTATGACTTCTTTTCCCACACCCGACTCGCCATGGAGCAGAACTGTAGAATCCATAGGAGCAACCGCCTTCACTTCATCCATAAGCCGGTGCATTTGACTGGAGCGATAAATGATGGAAACAGCACTCACAGATTCACGTACTGGTTCTTCGTTTGTTTGCAGCTCTTTGTCGGCTGATGTGATGTCTTTGGAAAAAACGATGACTTTCTTTAAATGGCCCCCGACATATATTGGTGCCGCTGTTGATAAAACAGCTCCTTTTTTTCCCTCCTGCGTTAACGATACTCTTGACTGCTTCTCGATTGCTGCGGAAACGATATCCGGAATAAAAATGCCTTTATCAACAAACTCTTGAATATTCTTCCCGATTAAAGCTCCCGCATCTTCTTTTCCCCAAAAATGCTGAAAAAAGGCCCCCGCCGCCCTCGTAATGGTTCCGGCAGCGTCTACGACTAAAATTTGTTCCTTGGCCAGTGTATAAAATGCCTGAAGGTCTTCGTTCATCTCCTGGACAAAATCCACTTCATGGACAGCTTCTTCAAGCTGTTCTTTCAAGTAAAAGTTATGAATAATTCCAATAATGTTTCCGTTTTCATAAATAGGAGAGAACTGGCCTGTAATCACTTTAAAGTTGAACGTATTTTCAACGCCAAACCACTTTTGCCCTTTGAGCACTTCTTCAAAGGATTCTTCCATGCAGATGATCTTCCGGTAATCCCTGCCCTGCAAGATGGACCTTTTCATTCCCAGAATTTGTTCCGCCTTTTCGTTCATGAATTGCACGTAAAAGGAAGCATCCATCGTGACGATGCCCATTTCCGCACTGTTCAGGGCGTCATTAAAGCTTTTTACCTGCAGTTGATTGATTTGATGTTGAAGGTCGTCCATCAGAATATATCCGGTCGGATTTTCAGAGTGATCCACTCCGATCACCAGAAAACAGTTATGAATCCGTTTTGCTTGTGTATCTTCCCGCACGAACAGAAAATTTTTTTCAGGCTTGATCAAGCCTTTCTTATCATCCCCATTCACAAGTTGGTTCAATAAAGAAGACAGCGTTACATAGCCGATTATTTCCTTGTTATCAGCAACAAAGCCAACCTCCAAGCCCTCTTCTTGTAACAGAATAATCGATTGCTCGACCGTCCGGTCAGGATTAAATATGAACGATAAGGGCTTCAGTACATCTTTCCAATCCCAACTCATTGATTTCCCTCCAAAAAGTGATTTGCATCTTCTTGACGGCGCTGTTTTCGATTTTCTGTTTTGCAAAATGATGATTGCAATTTGCGTGCCAACAAATTAAAAATGGGAAAACGTACGATTGTTGCCGTTTTCAAACCAAAAATCTACAAATATACAGCGCCGTTGTTTCATTTTTGAAAAACGATTTTGCAATTCTGCAAAATAATGTTGTTCAATGATACAATAAATACATTTTCTGTGCAATTGTGCAAAAAAGAAAAAGCGGGGAAACAAATCCCTCGCTTTATTCGTTCCATATTATTTTTTTTGTACAGTAATCGTCCAGGCTGCTTCCCCGATTTGTTCAAAATTCGTGACAGCATGACCTGCTTCCGCCGCCCAGCGCGGAATGCTCTCCGTCGCCTGCGTACAATCAAATTCAATGACAAGTTCGTCCCCTGTTCCAATTTCCTCGATTGCCTTTTTTGCTTCAACGAGCGGGAAAGGGCAAACTTGGCCCATTACTTCCAATTTTTTTTGCATGTTGTTCCCTCCTTATGCCGTTACTGTTTTTTCCGCAACAACAGCTTTTTTCTTTTTTGTATATGGCCGGATGAACACAAAGTATGATGCTGTCCACGTTCCCAGAATCATAAACAGCAATGAAACCCATCCTTGCCATGTCATCATCGCCGTCATGACCAATCCATTGCCGATTGAACATCCCCCGGCGAGGCTTGCACCAAAGCCCATCAAATTGCCACCGATGAAGCTTCTGATTCCTGTTTTGGCATCCGGCATTCTAAATCGGAATTCCCTGCTTCCCTTTGCTGCAATCAGTGACCCAAGAAAAATGCCAAGTACAAGGAAAACACCCCAGTTGACGAAAGTCATATCCCCGGTGACCAAATATTGAAGAATATTGGCTGATGGCGTCGTGATGCCCAATCCATACATTCTTCCCGTTGCCTCACTGAGCGGCCAGGCAAGAATTGCAATCAATCCTACCAACACTGCCGTAAAAAAGGGATGCCAGCGTTTTTCAAACAACAAATGGGCAAGTCCCGAGCGCTTTGGCCTCATTGCAGGAATGGCAACTTTTGGTTTCTTTCGTTCCCTGATGACAATCCACAATACAATGCCTACAAAAATGGCGATGAAAAGCCAAACGGAAAGTCCTGTTGTTTCCGCAATCGAATTCGTTCCAAACTGCACCGATTTCATGGACTGGTCAATGGGCGCAAGCACTCCTGTCCGCATAACCGCACTCATGAACATATAGCCGAATAGAGCAATCCAGCTCCCAAGCAGCCCTTCTCCAGCACGATACCACGTACCGGTTGCACAGCCGCCGGCAAACACGATGCCGATCCCGAATATAAAGGAACCAATAATCGTTGCCACCCACGGAAAAGTCCCTGCAGAAAATTCAACCAACCCGAATTGAATCAACCCAAATACACCGACACTTTGCACAGCAATGGCGATGAGCAAAGCATAAAACATTCGATTATCTTTCGCTATATACATATCACGGAATCCGCCGGTCAGGCAAAAGCGCCCTCTTTGCATGACAAAGCCAAGCAAAGCTCCACATAACAGGCCCGTAACAATCATTTGAACCATATTTCCCCCTCCTTTAATCAAAGTAAACCACTATGATTTATAAATATAATTGTATATTCTTTTCCCTTCTTCCGTCAAGAGGAACTAATGAATCGGTTAAAGCAAGAGTAAAAAATATGGATACCCATTTCGACAAAATTCGGGGATTTTCGGGGAGTGACAGTGCACCGGTTTGCAGGTTGGGCGGATACTCTGTTAAAATAAAAGTTGGGCATTATGAAGTTGCGGGTCATGCATTTTTGACATGGAACCTTGTAACCATTGACTACGATAGAAAAGGAGAGAATGATATGGCACAAACTTTTGAAGTGAAAAACCCGGCTACGGGTGAAGTCGTCGATGAAGTAAAAATCGACACAGCCGAAGAAGTAAAAGCGAAGCTGGAAAAAGGCCACAAAGCTTTTAAAGAGTGGTCTAAAGTCAACGCTCACAAGCGGTCCGAGCTTCTTTTTAAATGGGCGGATAAAATTAAAGAAAACAAAGAAAGCATCGCAGAAGTGATGACAAAAGAAAACGGCAAGCCGCTTCACGAATCACTGGGTGAAGTAGATTATGCAGTGAGCTACGTTCTTTGGTACGCTGAAGAAGCGAAACGCATTTATGGAAGAACCGTTCCTGCTTCAACAGAATCGAAGCGGATTATTGTAACAAAACAGCCAATCGGACTTGTTGCAGCCATCACTCCGTGGAACTTCCCGGCAGCAATGATGACCAGAAAAGCGGCTCCAGCCCTTGCAGCCGGCTGTACATTTATTGTCAAACCTGCGGTTGAAACCCCGTTAACAACGATTCGTCTCATTGAACTGGCCCACGAAGCAGGCATTCCGGAAGACGCCGTTCAAGTAGTCAATGGAAGCGGCCGTGAAATCGGCGGGTTGTTCACAGACAGTAAACTCGTCCGAAAAATTACATTTACTGGTTCTACGCCTGTAGGAAAAGCCCTTATAAAAGACAGTGCGGATACGATCAAACACGTAACCATGGAACTTGGCGGACACGCTCCGCTCATTGTTGCCGAGGATGCCGACCTTGACTTTGCCGTTGAACAAACAATGGCAACAAAATTCAGAAACGCCGGACAAACTTGTGTTTGCGCAAACCGCATCATCGTTCACGAAAGTATTGCGGAAGAGTTCTCCAAAAGACTGGCTGAACGCGCAAGCAAGCTGAAAGTGGGCAACGGCCTGGAAAAAGGCACGGATATCGGTCCGGTTATCAATAAAAAAGGCTACGAAAAAATTGCCTTCCAAATTAATGACGCCATTGATAAAGGTGCCGAAGTGCTTGCCGGCAATAAATTTGATGTGGATGAAGAAAAAGGCTCCTATTTCATTTATCCGACAGTCCTAAAAAATGTAACGGACGACATGGACATCATGCAGGAAGAAACATTCGGCCCTGTTGCACCGATCACAACATTCAAAACGTTGGAAGAAGCGGTCGAAATTGCCAACAGCACCCCATACGGACTTGCTGCTTACTTTTTTACAAATGACTATAAAACAGGTACTTTCCTTTCCGAACACCTTGAGTTCGGCATCGTCGGCTGGAACGACGGCGCTCCGTCTGCAGCCCATGTGCCGTTTGGCGGCATGAAAGAAAGCGGCCTGGGACGCGAAGGCGGCATCGAAGGAATCGAGCCTTACTTGGAAACAAAATATTTGTCCATCGGCGGACTGTAATATTGAAAAAACGTTCCCTGTCTCAGGGAGCGTTTTTTATGTAAATTTCCTGCAGCATATCCCGGAATTTCGCGATGGATCTCATGTAAAAAAGTTTTGGCAGCCGCTTCAAGTCAACCGGTTCTTTCTGTTCGGTTTTGTATACTTTTAAGCAAAGGCCATCTTGCTGCCCCCGGAATTGGAGCACGGTTCTCCCCATGACCTTTTTTATTTTCGGAATGTCCGCTTCTGCTTTTATGCCAGGCCGAATCATCATATGATCGTTTAAACAGGATGCACAAATAAAGATATCCCATATCCCTTTTGGCATACGGACATACGGAAGCACTCCCTGAAACGCGACGATCCCGTGATCCAGCCAGCGGATCTCAAGCGGAGCACATACATCTTCCAGCCGCCTTTTTCTTCTCAACTGCAATGAAATCGAAAGATGCTGTTTGAGCAATGGTGTTATATCCTTTTCATTGAAAAAAATGCGCCCCTGCACATAGATCTCTTTCGTCTTTGTAAACGCTACTTGTTCCACCTCGCAAACAATCTTTCCGAGCCTCATCCGCCTGTCTTTTTGCTTGATGGCCTCTTCAAACACAGCCAGCCATTTTTCCGCAATCACTTCCCCGCAAAATGCTTGGCTGATCTTTTGCGCTTCGATGCCAAGAGCCTCTCGTTTTTCCTTGTTCAAAAACAGATCGGTTATGGCCTCCGCCAATCCATTAATGTGATCTGTTTCGACAAGCAGTCCATTTTTTCCATGTTCAATTAAATCGGAGGGCCCATACTTGCACGCGTAACATATCACAGGCGTGCCTGCTGCCATACTTTCAACGATGGACATTCCGAATGCTTCGGATTTCGAAGTGATGATGGAAAAAGCTGCCCGCTGATACACTTTGAAAGGTGTATGGGTAAATCCCATCACGAATACATGTTTTTCCAAATGCAGCTTTTTGATTAAGGCTTTGTACCTTGCTTCGTCCTTTCCGAATCCCCAAATCTCCAACTTTGCCTGCGGTACTTGTTTAATCACTTTCTTGAAAGCCTTAATGGCATGCGGTATTTGCTTGATTCTTTGAAAACGCGCAAGCATTACCGCTGTATAAGGATCACGTTCCCTGTTCTTGGCCTCATTCATGATGGCTGGATGTCCAATGACATGAATGGTCGTCCTGTCTCCGAACCGGCTGCGAATATCATTCGCCTGACTGTCTGTCAGTACAATCAGACCATCAAGCCTGCTCAATTGCTGAAGAAGGTTCCCGTTTCTTGGCACAAGGCTGCTGCCGTAATCAAACGGAAACTGCAGGTGATTGCTGTGAAGAACAGCAAGCTTGGCAACTTTCGGGTTTTTGATGTGAAAAAGCACCCTGTCGGAAAAACGGCTGTCCGAAACGAATACCGCCGCTTCATCTTGTTGAATGATCGAATGAATAAAAAAATCCCGGTAATCTCTTACCGCCCGAAAGGCTTTCAATTGTTTTCCGTTTCGATCAAACCAAAAACACCCCGCCGACTTGCCGGTAGCCGGATGAAAAAGCCGCTTAAAAAAGAGACGCCCATTCCGTGTAAAAAACAATTCATTGGTTACTTCCGATGTTTTTGGATCAAAATGGATCACTTGCCGCACGTTTCCATGCCGGTCAAAAAGAATCCTCTTTTCTTTTTTCTTCTTGCCGGACAAACAGTCAATCGCATGCAGCCGGTTTTCCTTATATTCTTTATGGAGCTGATATTTTCCGTAATCGAGCGTTTGCCTTCGATAGCTTTGCCCCTTTTCTATGGGGATATCGTCTTCACCGCTGTACCTTTCAAAAAACTCATATACATTGAAATGGCGTATCTTCCTGTTCCAAAGTCCCGTGGTGCAGTAATGCTCAATCACATCCTCATAATCAGGATTAAAATCGAAGGTGATAATGCCTATTTCTTTCCCGTGCTCGGCCAACAAAGAGGCTCTCTGGATCACTGCCCTTGTCATGCCTCCCCTTTGGGTCTCGATCGAATGAGTCATGAAGTATACGCCGCAATTATTCACATGATTTCACCTTTCATTCCAAAAACATTGATATATTAACCTTTATGGTCAATAAAGGAGTAAAATAAACGGTGATTGAACTTTGCGGCAATAAACGTTTACAATAAAAAAGAGCATTTCTTCCCGGAATCAACCAGCCTATAAGGAGTGAATGTGTTGCCAATTGTACAAAATATGGACATTTTTCCAGTTCAAGTACCGGTTCCATCTTCTTTGAAATCGGTTAACTTTTATCTGGTCAAGACCGGACAATCCCTCATACTGATCGACGCCGGCTATAACAATGGCGATTGCCGGAAAGCCCTTCATGATACTTTGAAGAAATACGGATTTGGTATAAAAGACTTAACGCATATTGTTTTGACCCATCACCATATAGACCATGTGGGCCTTGTCAATTGGATAACAGCAGAACACCCAATTCCTGTATATGCGCATCCCCTTTCCTTTCCGCGCTTAAAAAGGGATGCGGCTTTTTTACAGATGCGCATGGCATTTTATCAAAAGCTGTATGAAGAAATGGGGTGCGGAGACAGGGGAAAGAAACAAGTAGAACATTTGAAAAAAGCCATGAAGGAAAATGAATCACAAAAAATAACCGCTGATCTGGTCGATATCGGGGAGCGCTTTGGGGAATATTTCGAAGTGCTGGAAGTACCAGGACACGCCCCTGATCAAATCGCTCTTTATGATCGAAAGCAGGAGCGGCTTTTTGCCGGAGATTTATTGATCAGCCATATATCCAGCAATGCCCTTGTAGAGCCTGATGAAAACGGAAAGAGAATGCCATCATTGCTGATCCATATGGTGTCATTAAGAAAATGCCTGTCGCTTCCGATTGACGAAGTCTATTCAGGCCACGGTACAGTTATCCATCAACCAAAGAATTTGATACAAAAGAGACTGGATGGCATGGAGAAAAAAGCAGAGCGTTTTCTAACATTGATCAGAAACGGGAAAAGAACGGCCAATGAGATTGCCGAAACGTACTATCAAGATGTTTACGACCAGCAGTTTTCGCTCGTCATGTCAGAGGTGATCGGCCATTTGGATTACTTGGAACGGCAGGGGAATATACAAAAAGAGAAAGTACATGGCGTTTGGCATTATACTTTCTCATAAATCTGCTTTTTTTGGACGGCCGGAGCCACCGAGAGGATATTTTCCCTTTTAAAAGTCCGAAATTGTTTTTTTAAGTAACAGTACGCCTTAACTGTTGTTTCCGACACAGATATGACTTTGATGACACGCTGGGAAAGCTGATTGTTTTCGGACAAATAGATCATTTCCAACCTTTCGCCTGCCTGCACAGCACGCATGGGCAGCCCTTTCATTCACACCACTCCGGAACATTTGTTTGTATATATTATATGCAAACGAATGTTCCATATTCAAGCGGGAATTGTTGTCATCATTGGTTAAAACATACTTAAACGGTAGGTTTTTGACAACAGCTCCAGCAGCTTGGTGCCTGCTGCACTGTTCCCTTTTTCATTCAATGCGGGGCCAAAAATGCCGATCCCAAATGTATTCGGAACAGCACCCATGATCCCGCCGGATACGCCGCTTTTTGCCGGAATTCCGACTTTAATTGCAAACTCTCCGGAAGCATTATACATTCCGCACGTCACCATAAATGTTTTACAGATGCGGGCAACTTTGGGCGGCATGAGCTGTTTTCCCCTCATCGGATCCAAGCCGTCCATCGCAAACACCATTCCGATCCTGGCAAGCTCAAGACAGTTCATTTCAATCGCGCACTGCTTTGTATATAGATCAATCAGTTCTTCCACATCTTCCTGAATGACGCCATGCTGCCTTAAAAAATAAGCAAGGGCCCGATTTAAAAAAGATGATTGATATTCGGACAAAGCCACTTCTTCACTGTAATCAATCCGGTTGTCACCGGCCATTTCCCGTATAAAGGAAAGTAATGGCTGTAACCGGTCTTCAACACTTTTTCCTTTCAGCAGGTGCGTAACGACTAATGCTCCGGCGTTGATCATTGGGTTTAAGGGCTTGGCGGGAGACATTGTTTCCAGTTTTCCGATCGAATGAAACGGATCTCCCGTCGGCTCCATGCCCACACGCGAAAATACCTCTTTTTCTCCCCTGTCCATGAGGACGAGCGCCAGGCTGATGACCTTGGAAATACTTTGCAGTGTCATTTTTTTGTCAATGTCGCCCGCCGATATACATTTTCCGTCAGGATAAAAAATGGCAATCGATAAACTATTGGGATTCGCTTTTGCCAGTGCAGGGATGTATTCAGCAACTTTTCCCTCCTTGGCAGCTGACCTTGCTTCTTTTACAAACGCCATTAATTCTTCGCTCGAATGACATAACATGTTCATCACCAATAGCAGTATGCTCAAAAAGAAAGTTGTCCAACCACCTTTTTGAAAAATGGGATAGATTCAGAGCTGAACTAGCTCAAAATAACCGGCAGTTCCGATAACGATCGAAACCCGATCAATCTCCTCCACCGCGGATGGGAATCGGCTAATTGGAGATCCGGCATGCGCTGTAATAGGGTTTGAATGGCGATTTGAGCTTCCATGCGCGCCAGTGACGCCCCTATGCAAAAATGAACACCATGTCCAAATGCCAGATGGGGGTTGGATTTCCTCGTCATATCAAATACATCGGCCTTGGCAAATTTCTCTGGATCACGGTTTGCCGCCCCTAAAAGAACATATACATGTTCACCTTTTTGAACGATAGATTCCCCCATTTCGATATCTTCTGATGCCACTCGGGCTGTCATCTGTGTAGGGCTTTCATAGCGCAGAACTTCCTCTATTGCCGTTTCGATCAGTGCCGGATTTTCTTGTAATGCCTTATACTGCACCGGATGATTCAATAAAACAAGGACAGTATTGCTGATCAGGTTTACCGTCGTTTCATGCCCAGCTATGACCAGCAAAATGCATGTTGCCAACAGTTCTTTTTCGGATAATTGGTTGTCCTGCATTACCAGCATGCTGATCAGATCCTCTTTTGGAGCACTTTTCTTCTTGTTGATTAATCGCTGAAAATAATCCAGCAGTACACCAATGGTTTCGTCGCCATTTGCCAATATATGTCTGGTGCGGGTGAAATCAATCGTTCGGATTAAATTGGCCGACCAATCTCGAAATAATGGCCGCTCTTCTACCGGAACACCGATCAGCTTTGCGATCACAAGACTTGCCAAGGGAAAAGCATAATCAGATACGACATCCATTTTGTTTTTTTGCACTGACTGATCAAGCAAATCATGGACAGTTTCTTCTATATAGTGTCGAACATGTTCCAGCTTGGACGGTACAAATGCCGCGCTGGTGAGTCCGCGCAAGCGCCTGTGGTCAAACTCATTCTTAAACAACATCATATCGTTCTGAACTTCTTTCAGGCGTCCATATTTTTTCGATGTGAGTGGAAGCGGAATCCGATTTTTAAATCTTGTATCCAAAAGGACTTTCTTTGCTTCCTCATAACCGGTAATGTACCAACCTGGATATGGAAACGAATCCAGCTTGTATAGCGGCCCCATGGAACGCATCTCGTCGTAAAACGGATAAGGATTGTCAATAAACGCCGCGGAAGTAAGTGAAATGGACTGTTTTGTGGTCATATCAAACGCACTTCCTGGTCAGAAGTCCCGTCTAATTTCAAACGGTTTAGCAATAATGGCATATCCAGATAAACTTGAATCATGCTTTGAACCTTTTCTTTCGTGACTTCGTCCAGCTTCGGCATCATGCCTAAAATGGGTACACCACACATATCCTCCATCAACTCCGGGCTCGTTGCCTCGGCAATATCCGGGTGTTCACTTCTACCGTTTATGACGATACCGGCAATGGGAAGACCCATGCTTTTGGCGTATTGGATCGTTAAAAAAGTATGATTGATTGTACCAAGATTCGGCCGGGCTACAATTAACAACGGCAGCTGTAAAGCTTTTATCAGATCACTTACCAAAAAATCTTCGCCGAGCGGTACAGAAATGCCACCCGCACCCTCGACGATAAAAAATTCGTGCTTTTCTTTCATGCTCTCCCAATGAGCGAGCACATCTTCAAGGAAAATCTTTCTCTCTTCCAGGCGTGCTGCAACTAGCGGGGCGAGAGGTTCCACAAATTCAAAGGGAGTAATTTCCTCATGGGACAGTGTCGTTTGCGACATTTGTTTCAGCAGGCTTGTATCACTTTCGGCATGTTCACGCGAAATTCCGCTTAACAGCGGTTTAAATACTCCGACATCTATCCTTTGTTCTTTTAATGCTGCAGCAAGCCCGCAAGATACAACCGTTTTTCCAACTCCCGTATCTGTTCCCGTTACAAATATTCCTTTCATTTGATGATCCTCAACTCTCTTCCTATAAAATCAAATACCTCTAACAAGTATTCTATTTCTTTTGCATGATGATCAGCGGTCACTGTCAAACGGATACGGCTTTCCCCTGCCGGTACAGTTGGCGGACGAATGGCAGGCGCGTATATTCCCTTTTCCTGCAATTTTTTGGAGAATGCAACTGCCGTTCCTTCCTTACCTATGATCACGGGAATAATCGCTGTATCATCTCCCTTGACCTGATAGCCCATTTCCCGTAATCCCGCTTTCACCTTCTTGATGTTGGAATGGAGCAGTTGACGCTTTTCCCGCTCCTGTTCCATCAACCCGAAAGCAACATACGCAGCCGCACAGCTTGATGGCGGAATGGCCGTTTGAAAGATAAATGTTCTGGCATGGTTGATTAAAAAATCGATGAAGGCATGAGAACCGGCGGCAAAACCGCCCTCCGTACCGGCAGCTTTGCTTAAAGTGCCAATCACCACATCAGGCAATACACCAAAACATTCACTCGTCCCTCTGCCGTTTTTCCCCACAACACCTGTGGCATGGGCATCATCGACAATCACATGTGCCTCATAACGGTTGGCAAGCTCGATGATCCGGTCAAGAGGCGCAATGGTACCATCCATGCTGAAGACGCCGTCTGTCACGATAAACCGCCGTTGAAAACAAGCTGTATCAGTCAGCTTTTTTTCAAGATCCTCCATATCGACATGTTGATATATGAGTGTTTCCGCTCTGGATAGCCGGCAGCCGTCAATAATACTGGCATGATTATATTGATCACTTAAAATGACATCTCCTTTTCCCGGCAATGACGACAGGACACCGATATTGGCTAAATATCCGCTTGAAAAAAGCAGGGCGGCTTCCGTTTGCTTAAAATCCGCAATTCTTTTTTCCAATTTTTGATGCCAACCGGAATTGCCTGTCGTCAGCCTTGAACCGCTGCTTCCAACTCCAAACTGATTTAATGTTTTCATTGCAGCCTGGATCACCCGTTTATCATTCGCCAGCCCCAGGTAATTATTGGATGAAAAGACGATTTGCTTTTGTCCGTCCACTATCATTTCGGGCTGGGGAGCCGTTTCCATTGTTCGGAGCTTCCGGTACAAACCGGCGGCTTTTACCTCGTTTAAGCGGCCACGCAGCCAGCCATCAAACGGCAACACTTGTCACCTCATGAATGGCTTCTTTCATAATGGAAATCATTTCCTCAAGTTCCTCGATTGTACTGGCAAGTGGCGGCATAAAGACAATTGTATTTCCGAGCGGCCGTGTCAGCATCCCCAGTTCCCTCATTTTTAGGGAAACACGATATCCAACTCTTTTTTCGGAAGGAAAAGGTTCCTTCGTTTCCTTGGACGCAACAAGCTCGATGCCGCACATAAAACCAAGCTGCCTAATATCTCCAACGTGTGGAAGTGTATGCAGCTCACCCAGAAGCCTTTCAAGCACCTTTGCCTTCCTGGCCACCTCTTCTACAATCTGTTCGGTTTTAAATAACCGCAAATTTTCAAGGGCGACTGCGCACCCAAGCTGATTCCCTGTATAAGAATGACCATGGAAAAAAGTCTTCATTTGATCGTAATCATCGTAAAAAGCTTCGTAGATTTTTTCGGTGGTGAAGGTTGCGGCAATCGGCAAATAACCTCCCGTTATTCCTTTGCCGACAGCCATAAGATCCGGCTGGACATGTTCATGTTCACAGGCAAACATTTTTCCGGTTCGTCCAAATCCGGTCGCCACCTCATCCACAATCATTAAAACATCAAATTTCGTGCATAGCTCACGCACACCCGACAAAAATCCTTCCGGCATCACAATCATTCCGGCAGCCCCCTGAATCATAGATTCAATGGAAAGTGCCGCAATTTCCTCATGTTTTTCAATTAGAAGCTGCTCAAGCTTATGCAAGCATTCATCACGGCACCGGATGGGATCGCCGCTTTCAGAACGATAAACGTACGGAATAGGCGCTTTGTAACTGTCAAACATCAACGGTCCGTATACATGATGGAAAAGTTCTATGGAACCGACGCTTACAGCACCAATCGTATCTCCATGATAGCCGTTTTGCATGGCGATAAATTTCTGCTTTTCCGGCCTGCCGATATTGATCCAATATTGAAAAGCCATTTTAAGGGCAATTTCCATGGCCGTTGCCCCGCTGTCCGAATAAAAGACACGCGTCAAATTTTCAGGGCTGATTTCAATCAGCTTTTCGGCCAGTTCCGTTGCCGGAACATTTGTCATCCCCAGCAGCGTGGAGTGGGCAATTTTCTCAAGCTGATTCTTGATCGCATCGTCTAATTCCTTTTTGCGGTGGCCATGTACATTCAGCCAAACAGAAGAAAAGCCGTCATAATATTCCTTCCCAAATATGTCTTTTACTTTTATTCCTTTACCGCTCTCAATAATGAGAGAATCGTGGTCGTAATCTTTCATTTGCGTAAAAGGCAGCCAAAGGTATTTCTTGCTTTTTTCAATGAATGCTTGTGTCATTCTTCTACCTCCCATTGAACAATGACGGGCTGATTTTCCAAATAGTGTATGTAAGAGTGTATATCTTCCTTGCCATCTACAAAAAAAATCCTGCAGCCCCGTTCGTCCCCGTATTCTTTCAGCTTGGTGATGCGCTGATAGCCAAGCCTTTTACTTGCCACATAACCTGTTATATAATCCGGATCATCTGACCAGCATAACTCAGCAACAGCAGCTCGATGTCCACATACCTTTGTGGCAAGAACAACCGCTTCCTTCACTCTTGAATGAAGGGGCACATCATGGCAGCCGGCCCATTTTTCATCATGTCCGCTCTGCCAGTCCATTCTGGAAACACGCACCCCTTTTTCTTTCCTGTTATCCAACCGCATTCCTGAATGAACATCAATCAACACGGCCCCGCTCATGCTTGAGTATTGCGAAACAAGCTTATAGGCTTCATCAATGATGTGCCTTCGAATCCCCGTTTCTTCCAACAGGCTCCACGCCAGTGCTTGTCCTTCCTCCGGCGTTTCCACCTCATTCGTCTTCATTTTCAAAGGTTTAACGCATTTTGCAGGCTCATGAATACATTCAAATTGAATCTGCATAAAATCCGGCCTGCCTTTTGAATGGTTTAACCCCTTTTCCAGCAAATACATGACAGCCTGCTGAATATCGCCGAATGCTGCGAGCATCTCTCCACCGGATATGTGAGTGCCGCCCCGTTCATGGGGCCCGTCCTTGGCCGCCCTCATTCTAACGCTGAAAAGCTCTCCGCTTTGCATCGTTCCTCCCCCTTTCTGTCATATTGTTAACCTATTTAAAAATTAGGTTAACAATATGGATTGTATGTCTCAAATTGTTATCTGTCAATATGGGAGAACGAAATAAGCACAAAGGCAGATAAAAAACATGGAAAAAGGAAGGTATTTTCTGCAAGATAAAAATTAATTGTGGAGCTTTTCACCCTTGTCCGGCAAACATTTCACTGTTCAATCCATCCACCTCTATCTCAACCTCCACGCTTCTGCGGGCATGCAATGAAAAAGATGATTCGTGCTTTGATGCACTTTTTACCATTTTCTTTTTGCGGGAATCTTTTGCAAAAAGAAAATTTATATTAGAATGAGGTTGAGAGATACATAAATTCGGGGGGAAATCATGCGCAAATACTTTGGGGAAATCGGCCTGTTTATTACGGCCATCATTTGGGGGAGCGGATTTGTGGCAAGCTCCATTTCTTTGGTCCATTACACAGCTTATCAAAATATGGCTGTCCGTTTTTTGATAGGCGGACTCATTTTAAGTTTCATATTTTATAAAAAATTGACGTCCATCCGTAAAAACATGATTCTAAAGGGTGTCTTGCTCGGGAGTATTTTATATTTGGCATTTGCCCTGCAAACGGTCGGGCTCCAATTTACGACCCCTTCCAAAAATGCGTTTCTCACGGCGGTCAATGTTGTCATCGTTCCTTTTATCGGCTTTCTTTTATATAAAAAGAAACTCGATAAATATGAGCTGACCGGTGCCGTATTGGCCATGACCGGCATCGGCTTTTTATCGCTGAAGCTGTCCATGGAAATCAATTTCGGCGATTTTCTTTCATTGCTATGTGCATTCGCATTTGCTTTTCATATTTTTTATACAGCCAAATTTGTAAAAGATGAAGACCCGATTGTCCTGACCATCATTCAAATGTGGACCGCAGCCTTTTTAGGCTTTGCCGTCATCTTATTCAGAGGCGAAATCGCCATGCCGGTAACGGATGGAGCGATACTTCCGCTCCTGTATCTGGGTATCTTCTCAACAGCACTTTGTTTTTTATTGCAGACTTCGGCACAGAAGTTCATTTCGGAAACGAAAGCAGCGATTATTCTCTCGACTGAATCATTTTGGGGCATGATCTTCTCCATTGCTATTTTGGGCGAAGTGATTACATTGAAGATGGCAATAGGGGCAGCTCTTATCTTACTTGCCATTATGATTTCTGAAACAAAACCAAGGCTTCTCAAAGTCCGCCCGGTACGCGAAAAAATATAGCATGCATAAGGCCGCTTCCATATACGGGGTGGCTTTTTTAGCGGCTTTTTTCTTCTGAAAGGCGCAAACAGCAGCATACAAACTCTTTTGAATGAATGGCTTTCCACCGATTACATCCCTCAACGATTTCCTTGGTGTTAAATTGCGGCAGTTTTATTCCATTTGTTAATTTTAAAGTACATAAGAAAAGCGCAAGCGCCTTGCCCATCGACGTACAGACTGGAGTGACTCCGACGAGATAAAGGAAACACGGCGACGAAGGCAGGCTCAAGCAGCGACGTCCTCGAAAAAGCTTCGCTTTTCCTTCGTGCGATGCTGATGCTGTCGAAGCTTTCCTTGTCCTGTCGCTTCGCCTGCACTAGCACATCCTGTGCGTCGGAGCCGATGTTGACCTATCGTAGGAAAGCTGCTTCTTTGAATTGGCATCCTGCAGCTTTGCGACGAGCTGAACAAAGCTTCATCGAATATGCTATAGCGCAGGAGCACCCTTTGAGGCGGGAAGTCTGCTAGTCGATAGGCGCTGGCCGCCTTAGGTCGCCACGTCCTGTGGCGCCGGCGGCACTAGGACGTCCTGTCCGTCGGAGCTAGACAACTAAGGGCTTTGTTCAAAATGTTAAACCCTAAAAAAACTTATACTTTCTTTAAAAGTAGTAGAGTAGGAGGAGGGCTTTCACCCTCCGACCCCTCGTCAAACCGGACGTGCGGATTTCCCGCATCCGGCTTTCACTTCGTTAGTTCCCCATTTCCGGGAGTGAGTTTGTTGCTTTTATTTCACTCGCGAATTAGGAACGTCGGTGAGTAAGTCGACCATGAAAACTAATCCAGCTTGTGCTAACACTTTGTTGGGTATACGCCAATTGGACTCCATTGACCTCTTTTTCCTTAAATAGGCTCGTACCCTCATACGTATCCATTGATCCAGTCGTTCGAATTTCTTTTTGACATTCCCTACTTTAAAGTAATTGGCGAAACCCCGAATCACGCTCTTTCCTTGTTGCCTTCTGGATAAATGTCTTATCCTGTTCTTGAACTTGTTTACCCTGGTGTCGGGAAGAACCA
>NZ_JBFEGN010000079.1:0-15674 GCF_047228825.1 Siminovitchia jepli | reverse complement strand
GATGCCACGATACCGGTAAATGATAGAAATGACCGGACCTAGTAAATTGTTTTTTCAACACTAAATAGCGAAGAGCCTATAATATGTCTTTTGTCCTAAACCTTAGCAAACCTGCAGAAATAATAATTACAAATGAAACGAAGCAAATGGAATACATAATCCATCCTTTTTCACCAACTCCAAAGGTTTCTGTCATAGTTGAAACTATTGGATAAGTCCAGGGATAGTATATCCAATACTTAGTAGAGTTGGCTATCAGCATAGATGGAAGTGAAAGGCCTGCCCCGAATGCAAGGGGAATACCTATATGTGAAAATCTAAAGCTTAAATAAAATTGCATTGCTATAATAGGCATTGAAGCAATTAGAGCAATGAAGGGTCTTACTACCATAAGGTGAATAGGAATACTATCGTTACCCCCAAACCATATTCCTATAGCAATCATCCCTATACAAAATATAAATACACTGTAGATAATTGTAAAAATACCTATAATAAGTTTCAAAAAGTACACATCTTCTCTTTTTACAGGCATTGTTAAAAGCTGCTTCCAACCATTACCACTGTGTTCGACTCTCGTAATCATAGCGATTATAACAGTAATCGTTATCGGAAAAATTAAAGATGAAAATTGAGACATACTTCCTATAAATAAAGTATTCCATAAATCAAAATCCAACTGCCCATTATTACTAGATACAAACATTGCCCCTTGAAATACTGCAAATAATGGGATAATTGTCGCCATTAAAGCTATATTTGTACGTTTTAATTTAAGAATCTCCATTTGCAAGGTCTTTATCATTTAAACACCTCCTACAAAATGTCTCTTCTTGTAAATTCAATATTTCCAATGATCGTAATAATTGCTCCACAGACAATTCCTCCATAAATAGAAACAGAAGAATCGAATCCTTGCAGTCCTCCGGCAAAAAACGGATAAAGATAAAGAGAGAATTTTGCAATTTCAAAGGATTGATATAATATAATGGATGAAAAAATTACACCTATAAAGCCTATAACGACTGGTATAGCTTGGTTTTTAAATATAGAACTCATCCAGTTATGCAGAGCAGCAACCCCAAATATTCCAACAAATTGATGTATGATATAGCTTCCATAATGCTCTATACTTAAAGGTTCAGGAAATCCAATAACCTTACCTACTACAACAAGTCCTATTGCATTAAGAACAATCAATATGCTGCTAAAAAGTACTATGGTAATGAACTTTGAAATAAAAACAGAAGTTCTTGTAACTGGCAAGCTTAATAAACTTTTCCAGGAATTTCGATCAAACTCAACCTGATGAACCATTGCACTAATAATTGCCACAAATATAGGAAGGAATATTCCCCACTGCAGCATAGTGTGGTTTTCATTAACAAGCATTTCCCAGGAGGTTAATCCTCGTTTTTGTGCCATTGTAAATAAATAATCATATCGAATATACATATCTAAAAACATTGCTGCCGTTGTGCCTAAAGGTATTACTAATATAAATAACCACAGGAACCCGCTTTTTTGCTTCATTACATCGTTTCTAACAAGTTTTATCAACCTCATGACTCCTTCTCCTTACTACTCTTTCTCGTCAGTCAAATGAAGGAAGATGTCTTCAATGGTATCATGCTGCGAACTTATTTGATAAACATCATATCCATTTAACACAAGTTCTCTATTTATATGTGCCGGATTTATACCCTTATCTTGGATATTTAGCAACCCGTTTTTTTGATATACAGTATATCCTTTAGTTGTCAATTGTTTCAGTGCAGCTTCTGCTGGTCTAACATCCATTCTAATCTCTGTCCTACTTTTACCTTTTAACTCATCTATCGTTCCCTGGAATATAAGCTTGCCCTTTTTCATGATTCCAACATGGCTAGCTATCAATTCAATTTCATTTAATATATGGCTCGAAACAAAAACCGTAACTCCCTGAATTTTAGGTAAGCTCCTAATCAGATCCCTTATCTCATTAATCCCCGATGGATCAAGACCATTTGTAGGTTCGTCCAATATCAACAATTCTGGATTTCCAAGAAGTGCTTGAGCAATACCTAGTCTTTGTTTCATTCCTAATGAAAATTTTTTAACCACCTTGTTTTTGACATCCGTAAGTTTAACGATTTCCAGAACCCTATCAATCTCTTTTTGATCAATCTCTAGTATTCTTCTTGCTAAATCTAGGTTCTCATAAGCTGTTAGATGTCCATAATATGAAGGATATTCAACCATCGACCCTATGTTTGTCAAAATTTCCAATCGACATTCCTTCATTGGTTTTCCAAATATGGTTACGTTTCCGTTCGTTGGCCTTACAAGTCCAAGAAGCATACGTATTGTTGTAGATTTTCCTGCCCCATTTGGTCCTAAAAAACCGTATATCTCTCCCTTAGGAACCTTTAAATTTATATTGTCTACTGCTATAAAGTTTCCAAATTTTTTCGAGAGTTTATTTGTTTCAATGATATATTGATTCACATTAATTACCTCCTTCATCTAAGGGTTAATAACTTTTAAGGAATCAACTATGCCCACTCCAACATTTTTATATCCTCATTAATCTCACTCAACACGCTTTAAAATACGATATGTTGTGAACCAATAAACAAGGTATTGTCCAATACCTAAGGCTCCAATACTACAAATAGGAATGAGAAGATGTCCAGAAAAAAGGAAGCATATCCCTGCAACGATAGGGAGAGCAAAACTATAGTAAATATACACGTTTCTGCAAGCCCTGTAAGTTACCCATTGTTGCCCCTCATCCATTTCGCGAAATTCCGGGGGAATCAAGCCAAACGGTTTAATCTGACTATCGGGATGTTTACGATTATAAAGTTTCAATAAAAATAGCCATAAAAACGTACAAAAAACTAATACACCGAAGCATAACCTAGCCAAACCAACCATCGAACTCATTAAAGACAGTAACAAAAATGTAATTAGCATTATAAACAGGCTCATCGGTATGAGCGGAGACCGCAATATTTTTTTTAATAACATTTTTTCACTCCTCCTTTAAATAAAAAACTTCTTCAACAGCAACTTCAAACGCAGCCGCTATTTTTAATGCCAATGTTATCGAAGGGGAATAATCCCCTTTTTCAATTAATCCTATCGTTTGTCTAGTGGAACCAATTTTATCTGCCAATTCTTGCTGCGTCCATCGAAATCTCGCCCGTAATTCACGAACCCTATTTACTAGCATCACCAATCCTCCTCCGTCTAATGACAATATAATTGTAAAATATCATTTCCATAATGTCAATAATCATTTGCATTTTGTAATAAATGAATTCCTTTTTCACATCTTGACTTCACCAAATGTTTTAATGTCCAGTGAAAAATACTATTTGAACATTCCGTTCCTATAATTTTGTCTGATAAGAACTGTCTGGTTAATTAAAATCAGCGTACAGGGGGGCGGCTATTTCCTGTCCTCCCACCTGAAATGCGGGTTCGCACCAAGTTGGACAAATAGCAGTAAAATCTTCATTAGAATCGATTAAAAAAGCCCTGCCATTACCATAAATCTCCCCTTAGAGGGGGGAGACATAATGATTCAAAATGGGGAATTCTACTGGATCCACTATCATTCAATTTCCATAAATCATGCAGTAGAAATCGATTGTACACCACTTGAAGGGACACTATCTTTTTCACGTTAATTTATTTTATAAAATACATTATTTAGTAGCAAGACAATAATTAACATTATCAAAAGCAGTTATTTTGTGTCCGCCAGTTACTCGATTATAATTTTCAAAATATTTTTTAGTAATTTGATTGGGAGTTAAATGTTGAGAAATTATAAAATTATTTTTTGATAGTAAACTTTCAAGTTGACTAAAAGAATAACTTCCTAGCATTTTTTCATTTGCTTTTCCAGCTAGCGCCAATTGTTTTTTCGTTCTAACTCCAGCCTGTTCAGTAAAAGTATGTTCATCTGGATAATCGAAAATAATAATACTTCCTTGAGGTATTAACATACTAAGCTTATTCAGCAATGATTCAAAATTCTCTCTCGGTAAATAATAACTTATGCCAAGTAGACTACAAAAACTTATTTTTCTCTTATCAAAAATAGATGATTCTAGTAAATTTTTATCCCAATCACCTTTTGTAAAATCACTTTTAATAAAATGGACATTGTTAGGAACTTCAATACAAGCCTTTCCCAGTCTGTTTAGCTTATCCTTTAATGTTATAGGGTGTTCTAATTCAAAAACTTGTAGTTTCTCTGCCCATGACGGTTGACGATATCCAAATGTATCATATCCCGCAGCTAAAATTAAGTATTGTTCCACCCCCATTTCAACTGAGTTTTCAAGAGCTTTTTCAGCGAATGCAGCTCTACCAAGCGGAGATGGAGATAGTTGATTGTCAACAATCCACCTTAGTGCTTCTTCCTCCGTACCTTCAAATGTTGGATTAAACAATTTTATTCCTTGAGACATACTACTAGCAATTTGATTATATTCTTGTTCACTTAAAATAACTTTGGCCAAATAATCATTAAAAATTTTCAAATCATTATTTGTTGCATGATAAGCTCTTGCAAAAGCACTAACCAATGCTGTCATACTTTTTTGTTCCATGTCACTATCCTCCAATTATTATTTATTTTTATAAATACTAAAAGCTTGAATCTGTGGTTCATTTTCATTCGTCACTTTTGCTTAATTTTTTAATTCTTACAGACATAATATCCAACGGTTCCCTATTTCTCTGGATATCATAATTTAAAAAATAATTATTTATTTTATAAGATTTAGGTGATAAAAATTGTTCAATAAACGGTAAATTCGGGGTGTAGTAGAATTCTCCATCTAGCTTAAGTGAATTTAATAACTCCATGTACTTCCTTGCATATTTAATGTAATTACCATTCTTTTTTAAATGAGTTCTTTTAAAATGATTTGTGAATGATAAGTGCGATATAATAGTTCCCCAATAATTTGGCTTAAGCTCATAATTAAACCAATCAGTTTGAATTGTATATAATTTATCATTTGTAATTCTATCCACCCCATAGGCTTCTAACCCTATTTTTCTTAAATAATGAACTAATGTGGCTTTGCTGCCACATCCAAAATCTAAAATAGGTTCTTTTATTTTTTCTATGTTGATATTTAGAATCTTTAATTGTAAGGCTACACTGTATTCTGAACACGGAATTGGTTCTACAAATCTCTTAGTAATAGAGAAAAGTCTTAATTCATCAATTGTACCCAAAATACTTCTCAGCTTTAATTGATGTTCCATAACAAGTCTATTAATCCAATCTAAATTAATCGAAATATTTGAGTACAATGTTTTGAAGATTCTTACCAAAAAATCTTCATACAAATCATATAACTCATTAACCAATGTAGCATCCACTTCTACATATTGGTTTAATTCTATTACAGTTTTAATTGTTCTTTCAGTTGAGTATCCTGCAACTTTTTTAACAAAATTATTTATTTCTACGTTATCACTATTATTAAGATAATGATTAAGTTCCTTTTCGTGAAATATGATATACTTTACAACGTAATTACCTAAAGGAAAATCATCATTTCTCGATAATCCATAAAAGATATTTGTCCTCGCATTAACCTTATATAAATCATTAATGAAAATGAATATTTTGTTTTTTATATTCATAAATCCTTACCTTTCTTTTGTAATTACCTGCCATTAAAAGTAACGACGGGTATATCCTTTTTCTTTAAACTATTTCCCAAGATATCAATCCCATACAAGATGTTTTGCAATTTGGAGAATTTTTTCCTGTCTATTAGGCGAAAGTTGCTTCATATAATTTTCCAAATATAATCGTACAACCTGTTCCGCTTCCGATAAATCTACTGCTTGAATGTCCGATTCAAAGGGGTGCCTTTTAATCATTGCTGCAATTTCAACATCTTCGAGAGTACTAAACAGCAAAATAAATTCCTCTTCTTCTAATTGTGCATCAAGTAATATATCTTCAAGATCATCAAAAGATTTTACTTTATCCTTTATAAGGGTTAATTTATCAGATGAATATCTGCATCTAATAAGTTCTTCAATTAACTTTCTATAATCTTCATCATCCATTTTAATACTGGATTCAAAGTGGATTTTCGGCTCTAAAACTGGATTTTGTGGGGTTATAAATACTTTACTGAGGGTATTTAATTTTAGTGCAATTTCTATATTCGTTACAATCTTCGGCAAACTTCTTTCAATATATTCTTGGAGTAAAGGATTTGTAAGATTCAACTCTTCGTATATGTGATTCGTTGCGTAGTTAATAGTTAACATCAATGTATGATGATCATATTTTCGTAATTTTTTATATAAGTATTGAATATCTTCTCCCGTAATATTGAGCTCCACTATGTTACGGTTTGCAAGAGAACATCCCAAAGCTGCTGTTAATACATGTTCAAAAATATTGATCAATAATTCTGGATAACTCTTGTCATATCCATAAAGTAGATGATGAATGTTTTCTGTTGCAAATTTTTTACAAAATTCATTCTCAAGGTATAAATTCTCAAGGTATTTTTGAATAAATTCTATTCCTGCCAAATCATTAACAGGATTGCAAAGCTGATAATCAATAGAAGCGGGAGAATCATGGGCCTCATACTCTAAGTTATATAATTTGAAGAAAATCCCAATCCCATTTTCACTAAGTGTCGAATTATAAGAATGATTTAGTGTATCTAGTTTATTCTTTTGAACCATATTATAGATACGCTTTGCTATTTGAAATTTAGTATTTACTAATTTTCTGCCTCTCCCATACAGCTCAGAAATCTTTACTGTTTTTAACTCGAATGCAGCATAGTCTGGATCTGGTATAGACTTTAAGTATACCCCTATTGAATAAAGATTAGATTTCATAATGCTTTCAGCAGTTTCAACTCTTATAGAACTGCTTTCACCCATATTATATCTCTCACTTTTATATGCTAAGAGACTAATACATTGTAGCTGAATATTTTCTAAATCAGACTCATTTAAAAGTCCACAGATATAAGCCTCCTGTAAAATAGAATTAAAATAGAATTCTCCACTCAAATTATGACTATTAATGATATGTTGCTTTTCAATATTCGCCATCTTCATCCTCCTCATCATATTCATTATCCTCTGAATAATCAGGTGCATATCCATATCGTACATTACGTGCCATTTTCTCAAGTTCTCTTCCTGATAACAATGCTAGTGATCCTTGGCATTTGCCATCAAAGGAATTTTTCATAAACTTTATCAGTTCATCATCACTAATTAAATCGAGAGTTTCATTTTTATAAAAATAAAAGATTTCAATTAACTCATGAAGTGTTTCTACATAATTATGCATAGAAATATAAGGAGAATCACAAAACTCCTTGATTATTTTTTCAACTACGCCACCACCAAATTCAATACGTCCATTACTTTTTAGTGAAACAGTTCTCGTTTCAACTAGTTCAATGGCATCTTGACGAGATAAAGTTAACCCAAATCTAAAAGTAAAATCATTACATTTTACAATTTCATCAACTGCTTGTTTTTGTATTAATGATGAAAATACATTCATAATCTCAAATGACAATAGGATCACCTCCAAAATAAAAATAAATAAAAATAAATACGAATATTTTTCAAATTACTATTGACATTTAGCTAAAAGTATGTTATAGTTAAATTGGCGTATTATGTTTATTAATCAAATCGTAAATTTGATTATACCATTCACTTTTGATAAAAGCAATACTAAAAAACAAAAAGCCACCGTATGTTTATATAATCGGTGGCTATCTTTATAACTATATTTCAACATCAATCACTACTCCAGACTTAAATCCTATAATTAACTTATCATCAAAGACCGTCACCTTTTCAATAATTCGCCTTACTAATTGCTCATCATACTCTTCTAACTCGCAGGATTGCTCATTCAAGAAATCAGTCATTTCAGCGATTCGTTGCCTTTTTCCCTCACGATCTGCATTCTCAACCAGTGCATTTTGCTTCTGCTCCCGCAAACGGTATATCTCTTCCGCCACTTCCTCATAATCTGTTTTGGAATTGGCAAGCCGCAAAAGTTCGTTTTGCAGTTCTTCCAGCTTGACGTCAATATCATTGGTAATTTTGTCGTGTTCTTCATTTAAAACTGTCTCGATATTGGCCTGTAAAGTGGAGAGAAAGGTATCCTTACTGGCCAGCAACTCATTGATGGCTTTTACAACTGCTGCCTGTAGCACTTCCTCATTAACTGTAGGGGATGTGCAATCAGACCCTTTTTCCTCTAGGCGGCTGACGCATCGCCAGACAATAGACCTGCAGCCTCGATTGTTCCAGTGGACTCTTCTATATATTTCACCACATTCTGAGCAGTAGACAATACTGGACAGAGCGTACTTGCTGCTATAAACTCGCTTCTTACCATTCTTTCCAGTATAAAGGTTAGCCCGCCTTACCAGTTCTTCCTGCACCTGCATGAAAATTCCACGCGGGATGATAGGTTCATGACTGTTCTCAACATAGTACTGAGGTACGATTCCATTATTGACTACTCGCTTTTTGGAAAGAAAATCAACGGTGTAAGTCTTTTGAAGCAAGGCATCTCCTATATACTTTTCATTCTGCAGTATTTTCTTAAGCGTCTCGGGTCTCCACTTAGGCTTTTTAGCTGCAGTGAGAATACCATCCGCTTCTAGGCCTCTTGCTATTTGTAGGAGACTTGCTCCTTCAAGGTATTCTCGATAGATTCGCTTTACCACTTCGGCTTCTTCAGGAACAATAACAAGCCTTTTATTTTCGTCTTTGGTGTATCCTAAAAACCGGTTGTGGTTGACTTGAATTTCACCTTGTTGGAAGCGGTACTGAATGCCTAGCTTTACGTTTTGGCTTAAGGACTGGCTTTCTTGTTGGGCCAGTGAAGCCATGATTGTCAGCATGATTTCACCCTTGGAATCCATAGTATTGATGTTCTCTTTCTCAAAGAAAACAGGGATATTTTTATCCTTTAGCTGCCGGATGTATTTCAAACAATCCAGCGTGTTTCTGGCAAAACGGCTAATGGACTTGGTAATGATCATGTCAATTTTACCTTCCATGCATGCTTCAATCATCCGGTTAAACTCTTCGCGCTTTTTAGTATTGGTTCCTGAAATCCCGTCGTCCGCATAAATTCCTGCCAGCTCCCATTCAGGGTTCCCTTTAATGTAGGAAGTGTAATGTTCAATCTGAACCTCATAACTGGAGGCTTGTTCTTCACTATCAGTTGAAACTCTACAGTAAGCCGCCACTCGAAGTTTGGTTTTACTTTCAGTTTCTTGGTTATTACCCACACGAGCTCGTGCTGGTATAACTGTTACATTCCTACTCATCGTCATTATCAATCGCCTCGCTTTCTATAAGGCTATAAACATATTCTGCTTGTTTAAATGGGTCATCATAAAGCTCATCCGGTGTTGGCATGGCGAACTGGTATTTCTTAATACTATTTTCCTTTGGTTTATGCTCCCAAATTCTGCCGAGCATTTGTGCCCGTCTTAACTTTTCAGCCTCTACCTTTTCAAAAGTATCCTCATCAATAATCTTGGGATAATAGTCATCCCCAAGGTATCGCTTATTTGTGAGCATATTCGCAATAGTGGCATGATATCTAACAATCCCAGCTTTCTTAGCCGCATCCTTCAAGGAAAGACCTGAAAGATATGCTTTGAATAGCTTCTTTAGCTGCTCTGCTTGTAGCTGGTCAATCACCGCTTTTCCATCTTGAATCGTATATCCATATGGTACATGAGGCATCTATCTCTCCATCCTTTCCTTAAGTAATAAGCCGCACTTTAGGCTAAAGCCTATTTCTGTTGGCGAAAAAGCAACTATCTTTTCAACAAACTGCTCGAATACTTCCTTGTTAAAACTTTCAATATTCTTTGACTTTGAAACATATTTGATAAGTCTTTCTAATTCTGTTATTTTAGCCATTCCATCATTGATGAAACGGTAGAGTGCTTCTTTTTGATCTTTCAGCTTCTCTGCTTCAGAGCGAAGCTCATTGTTTTGCTTATTAAAAAGAGCAGGCTCCAAGTATCCCTTTGTCATGAGGTTAATCAATACCTGAAGTTGCTCTGCATTTTTCTCCATCTTCGATTCAATTTCCTGAACCCGAATCAGATTATCTGAATAATTCATGAGTTTCAGTTTCCGAAGCAAAGGCCTCAAAACAACTTTGTGACTAAAGATGAGCTTATTTATCATCGTCACAAAGCCTTGATGGATGCTATCCTCCCGAATGTAAATCATGGAGCATTCCTCTATATTAGTGATATGTTTGGAGCAACACCAGGCAATATATTTATTGTTCTTAGTTCCATGGATTCTTCGCTTGAAAGTACTCCCGCATTCAGAACATTGAATCTTTCCAGAAAGGGGATAGCGATTTAAATACTTGCTATTGCCACTCTTGATGCCTTTTTCTTTTCCTCGCTGTTCGATTGCAAGATTCACTGCCTTAAACTCTTCATGACTAATAATTGCCTCATGATTATTTTCGATAAGAAACTGATCCTTCTCTCCCTTATTGGTTCGTCTAGTGAAATTATCGTCAGTGTATGTTTTTTGAAGGATTACATCTCCAGTATATTTTTCATTCCGTAAAATACCTCGGATAGTACTTCCTCTCCATTGACCGCCTTTTTTAGTACGTACACCCTCATCGTTTAATTCTTGTGCAATTTTCTGCGTTCCTTTACCTGCTAAGGCATCTGTAAAAATCCGTTTAACAACCTCGGCCTGTTTTTTATTCACTACAATCTGCCCATCTATATAATCATAACCGTAGGGAGGATAAGAAAGCTTGTAGGTTCCATTTCTAAACCGTTTTTGAATGGACCATTTATTATTCTCAGAAATTGAGATAGATTCATTCTCTGCTAGGCTACTTAGAATGGTCAGCATAAGCTCACTTTCCATAGACTGTGTGTTGATGTTCTCTTTTTCAAAATAAATGAACACTCCAAGATCAGTTAGCTTCCTTACAATCTCTAAACAGCCTATTGTATTTCTGGCAAATCGACTGATAGATTTTGTAATTACAAAATCTATCTTCTTGTTCTCACAGTCAGAAATAAGCCTAAGTAGTTCTGTTCTATTCTCTTTCTTCGTGCCTGAAATACCCTCATCAAAATAAATGCCAACAAATTCCCAGTCTGGGTTCGCTTTAATATAAGCTTCATAATGGACCTTCTGTGCTTCCAGGCTGATTAGCTGTTCCGTATTATCTGTTGATACCCTAGCATAAGCAGCCACCCGCAGTTTTAGCTTTTTTTGAAGCCGATTGTTCGTTTCTTTTATTTTTGTTACCTTTTTCACCACATTCACCTCCTCAAGGTATGTGACATATTACCTCTGAGTGCCCAGTATATCAAGGAATATCGGGCATTATCTGTGCTAATAACGGTGAGAAAGTTTCGCGATTCAAACGCATAATTTTGTTAAACTCTACCTCTGTAACAAGACCCTTTTCAAGCATTTGACGCAGCAGTTTTTCCGCTCTATAATAATCAAACTCTCTTTGAAGCTTCTTAGTACTTAAAGGTGTCTTTTTAGGAATAGCTAGTGGATCTTGTTTATCTGTAATTTTAGTTATCTGCATATAGGCAACCTCCATTTCTACAGGGAGAACCCTGCACCTATATGCAAAAAAATTCGGTGATTCGAACCCCTAAAAAAGCAAAAGACCCGAAGAGCTGTTACACTCCTCGGGTCATTAAAATTAGCTGTTCGTTAATCATACTTAATAAAGGCATCGGTAAAGCCAGCTTTCTTAGCTTTGGCAAGTTGCGCTTCCGCATTGGCTTTTACAGAATAGGCACCGATTTGAACACGATAATATTTCTTTCTCTCCTGTTCTGCAGGCTTCTCTCCTTCACTTAATAGCTTTTTCACATCCGCTCTGAAGGTATCCATGCTTTTTCCATGCTTTGGAAACCAGTTTCTCGGATCTCCATGATTACTTGCGATTCCTTTTTGATATCCTTCATAGTGGCCAATAACATCTTTTTCGGTCAAGTTATAGAGCTTGCAAAGATACACACACAGTTCTACCGCTTCCTTATAAACTGCATTAAAATACGAGGCATCGGTCAAACCGTCCTCGCAGATTTCAAAACCAATATGAGTATCATTTGCCTTTCCACCTGCATGCCATCCACGATGGTTCCATGGCAGGGTTTGATAAGTGGCAATTGAACCATCCTTAAGCTTTCCAATGAATGCATGGACACAAACTTGCCTTCCACCTGGTCTATCCTGATTTCAGTGATTGTTGTACTCGTTTACACCCAACTGGCCATCGTCCGGTCCAACGTATCTACGAAGATACGGATTATTTGCACCAGTACTATGAACCATTATGCCCTTCGGTGTAATCTTTCTGCCTGCCTTATAACACGCATTTTCAGTTAGAATAAGTTTTCTCAAATTCATTGTTCCTTACCTCCTTTGTTATGCAACTGTGCAAGAATATCTTTTAGCTTTTCTGGTATTGGCAGTCCTAGTCGACCAACATTTTCTAGCATGGATACTCCCTCATTGGAGCAGTAGAAAAAGATAATGGCTGTCCGGAGCACGCTTCCATCTCCAATAAGGTTTATGTCAATCATATGTCCAATTCCGACCAAAACAAAAATAAGCACCTTCTTAAAGATGCCCCTAAATCCGATCTCACTAGATAGCTTCTTATCAACAATGGCACACATAACACCAGTGATATAATCAGCTATCATCAATGCTACTAATGCATATAAAAAACCATCAAAACCACCTAAAAACCAGCCCAAGAATCCACCAAGTGCTGTAAGGGCAGCTTGTACCCAATTCCATATTTCCTTCATGATTTTTACCTCCTTCGTGATTGGTGAAGATACAAAAAGAGTGCCTGCAATTTTTCGCAAACACTCCTGAATCGTTAATTATATTTGTTTAGGCAGTGCCTCCCATAGCCTCATATCCTCCTGTCCTAAAGACCATATGGCAATTCCTCTAAGTTTCCACCGATATGCCGCTTCGTTTGCCCAATAGACAAGGCTGTCTACATCCTGATAATAAAGAATAGAAAAACCGTCAGCATCTCCAAGAAACAAACGTGAAATCCAGACATTGATGTCCTTGGACACGATTTTTACTGAATAATCATTTCCACAGACCAATGGCAAAAGGCCTGAATGGAAGAAATCATAATCCATAGAGATGTCCTGGTTTCGTGTAGAAGCTTCCTCCACATCATTGTTAACTGTGAAAACCTGAAACTCACTATCCCATGTTACACCGGTTCTTGCCAGCCGCCCATACTCAGTTGTGGTTCCATCCGGGAAGGTTACATCAAACCTTTCATAAGGTTCATAAGTCCAGGCATCTCCCAGTCTAAGTAATTCGCATAGAATACGTCCATCAGACCGAACCCCGGCATACCCTCCTGAAAAACCACTAAGCGTCGCTGTAAAGCGCAAAACATTGCTTGCTCCGGAATAAACCCTCACAGAGTTTCCTCGTATCCTCATTTCAATGGTGTACATTCTTGGATTTGAGCGAAGATCTGCTGATGCCGTTTTAACGATTTCAGTGGCATAACTGCCGATTAGAGAAGAACCATTATATAGTTCAATACGCTGTGTATTAAAGTTTAAACAGCAAAAGACATTACCACAAAAAATGCCTGCACGACCACTTCCCTCTGGAGTAAAAGCCAACCTTGCCCGCAAATGAACATCTGAAAACCCGCTATACTTCCACGCCAATTGGCCATACCCGTCAAGCTGCGAATAGGGACGATTGGCGAGATCATTTTGATTTTGCCATATCTGCCACTCGCCGCTTAGTGCTGTCCAGTAGCTGGAGGGAAGTGGATTGTCATCTCTGAAGTCTTCATACCAAATTAGTGCTGAATCAGGCTTTCTGCGTAGCACCTCAGTGGTCAATTTAAAACCTTTATCGGGTTCAGCCATTAAACCGTTCACATCTTTAAATTTGCGAGGAGATAGCATAAACTCTGCCTCTCCAGCAGAAAGTTCTTCAGAAAAACTCGAACATACTCGAAATCCATAGAACTGCACACCTGGTACTGAGGCACTAACGCTGACAGTATGGGTACCAGCTGAAAGAAATACACCAGAAACCAAAGAAAGCCAACAAGTTGTTCGCCAGTATGGCCACCACAGCCTATTCTCGCTAAATACCTTACTTGTCCCGTCAAGTGAAACATGAATACTATTCTTATCCCAGAAGGGAAATGAGATGCGAATGGCTACATCATAAATACCAGCAGATGCAATTTCAAATTCGTATTCGGCTTCACCTTCTTCACCAAGTGTTATCATTTGAGAAGAAACCGATACATTACCAGTATAGCTATCAGGAGTTCCGCCACTACGATCTACATATATCGTGCCAAATTCAGTTTTTTGCTGCTTGCTATAGGCAGTCAAATACCTGCGTCGGTTATAAGTTTCAACCAGTAAAGGATAGGTTCTTGAAACTGCATCCCAGCCTTCCATGTAGTCATACACATGTGGCAAGGCCCAAGGCACCTTATCATAATCATCCCAATACGCTATGATAGGAATCATGGGCTGTGGTGGTCCATCATCTGTAAAGTTATATCCCCCTGTCATCCAAAGCTGTGCGGCATAATATGTGTTTGAAATCCCACGATAAGTGATGCCCAGATTTTCTGGTGTATCGTGGATTCTCCAGTTCCAACCATATGCAGGCAGTCCTAAAAATATTTTTTCAGGAGTCATAACCCGGACTGCATAATCATAAATGCCTTCCAACCAATCCCTGGGAGATACCGGGCCCGGTGCAGAGCCTGCCCATGCCATGCCATAACTCATAATCGCTACTGTATCACAATAGGGATTCAAGTCTTCATAAACACACCAGTTTTCGCCACCAACCGATCCTTGTACTCCAGTCATGCCTGGTAGACAAATATTTACGAGTTTCGAAGAATCATAGGCTTTGACAGTGTTATATATGTCTCGAAATAGAGCATTAGCAGCATCCTTGTTTTCATAGCCACCTCCACGTTCCAAGTCTATATCCACTCCAGCACACCAAGGATACTTATTCATGATGCGAATAATCTCAGTAAGAAATTTATCCTTTGCACCATTGGTATTATTTCTAAGGGCTGTAAAAATAGAAGCCGTACCATGATTCATGATTGTAAGCAGCCATTTGATATGAGGCCAGCGGTTAATGTAAGTAAGCATACTGGACCTTCACGAGCAAGAAGAATTGTAAAGTATGGAGATACTATTATTTCAACAGTTAGAACTTATCTTCGTTCTATGTGTTTTATTGATCATGATATAGAGCATTGTATTGTTTCCACTGGCTTTTCTGTTCTATCACCTATTAAAGGAACAGTATTACCAGAAATATTATCTTATGCATTGAGCTCCGATTACTTTGTTAATGAGGTAATAAAAAATTCAATAGGTGTTTCTTATCCTGCAATAAACGATAAAAAGTTATTAAGCTTAAAAGTTGCTCTCCCCTCAACAATAGAAGAACAACTACAGCTTTATAATGAAATTAAATCAAAAACAACGTAAGCGTCAAATAAAACCCACATTCTGTTCATAGGTCATCCGTGCGATAATCTTCTTAGAAATCAATTCGGGAGG
>NZ_JBFEGN010000078.1:0-16527 GCF_047228825.1 Siminovitchia jepli | reverse complement strand
TATCTCCCCCTCCACGTAACGACAAAATTAATTCCTAAAATACTAGATTTTACCGCCATTAAATATTAGCCCAGACACCTTCGGACTGAAAGGATAAGTCGTTTCATCCATGTTCACTGTGCCAATGATGTAAACATTATTCCACAGCAGCAGTCCCCCTTCTTCCGGGTGATCCACAACAGGATCCGAAACATACTCGCCAATCTCCTTCCTCCTGCTCTCCATCACACTTAATAAATCGCTGAAATAATATTCCACACGGGCCAAATTCATCTCATCCAACAAGACAAAATAGGACTTATTCCAATTCTCGGGCTTATTGGCTTCCATTAAGACTTCTGTAAGAGGCCCCGGCTGAAAATCGCCTTTAATATCCACATAACCGATTAAATCCGACCCATCACTCCAATCCGGACGGACGGGAATCATCTTAAATTGACCATTGTCCACCGTAGCCCCAACACTCTCCGCAAACAACCTGACAATCTGCGTTTTACCCGTTCCGGAAATCCCGGACAGGATAACGAAAGGCTTTGTTTTTAAAGACAGATACAGGTTTTTAATGTTTTCATCCGTAAAATAAAAGCCTTTGTTGGTGATGTAGGAGTGGATGTGGGAAACGATGTCAATATTGTCAAATTCCTCCGGCTTTCTAGCATTTTCATTATCCACTGTATCAAGCCCAATCAGATGAATATATTCCTCATAATATTCAATCATCTGATTTAAATCATCTATTAATTGCCCCTCCGACGGAAAATCATCTTTTGAATATCGAACATACGCAGCCACTGATTGGACATACTCTTTTGCTTTTGAACTTGAGCCAAGAGTAAAGTCATTATCCTTCCGAAAGTGTTCCCCCATATCGACCCGCGACCGAATGTCTTCATTCCTTCTTTCCATTTCTTCTCTAGAAGTCTCAGTGACTCCCTGGGCAAAGGTTAGATATAGATGTTGCATGTCTTCACTAAATAAATACACGATGTAAAATCCTCTTTGGGTGGAAGTTGTAATTTTAGGGTTCATAATTGCTAACCATGGGATAACAGCCCAATTGCCCTGGCCAATGGAACCTTTAATCTCGTACTCTTCACTGCTAGAAATCTTTTGTTTTAACAATGCAGGCAGTTCATGTCTGAAAAGAGTGCCCATTGAGTAGGCTTTAAATACCTCGCGCCTAGCGTTAATGTAGGTGTTCATAATGCCTGAAAAAGTTGTTCTTATACTTTCTGACATAAGTGTTCCAACCTTTACCATGATTTGTTACTATAATCATAACCCAACTCTGGCAGAATAGTTACAAAACTGGTTAGGAAGGATTACCAATGCCGGTACATAATATACCTTGTACGAAATCGCATTTAGATCGTTCTTGTTGCCTACAAATAAGGAAAGAAGGTGATTTTCTTGGCAGGAAATAAAGCTGATAAAAAATCCTTGTTCGATGAATTTCAAATTAAAGGCTATTGGTGGTTACCAAAAATGGAAGAAAAAGTCCCAGGGATATTATTTTATACAAAAGATGAAACTAAACTTGAATTGTTTGGTACTTTTAAATTTCAGTCTAGTATAAAAATCGAGACATTTGAAAAAAACAAAGAAATAGTCCTTGGAATATCTGATTATGGTGAACAGTTTACATTGCTGGATGTTTCGAACACTAGCTTCAAGATGTCCTCTGGGTTTAACACTGAAACATATTCAATCTCTTCCTTTATAGTAGGTGGGTTATTTAATAGTTTGAATGAAATGTTTTTTCACTCTCTCGCTTTTTATCCAACTTATTTTAGTAAATGGACTGCTAGGCCACAATATAACTTTATTGAAGAGGAACAAGGAAAAATAAAAGGAATCCGATTTAATAAATTGGAAAGATTTTCTGAATACGTAAAATCGATTAACGCTACAATTGAAGAAAATTATGTAACTAACTTAATTTGTGATGTCTACGATAGCATGGGTTATACTTATAAAGGTGGATTCAAGATTACTCCAGATGAAAGGAAAGACATTGAATGGTTCCGCAGTGTAATGTTTAAAGTTAGGGACTTATATACATTATTTATTGGACATCCAACCTATTTTGAATACATTAATTTCTACGGAGATATAGAATCACAAGGTAATAATTCGACAAGAAGGAAGAAATATTTATTTTTTATGAACGAAAAAAATGCCAAAGTTAAAGAAAAGTTTCATTCGTTTGATGTTATTCTTGGCTACCGTGACATTGAATCTGATTTAAATAAAATTTTTAATTTATGGTTCGAAAAAGAAAATTTATTGAAAACAGTTGTTGATTTGTACTTAACTGATTTTTACAGCGATGTATATTTAGAGACAAGGTTCCTAAATGCAGTACAATCTTTAGAAATATATCATAGGAAGGCTTTTAATGGAAAATACCATGATGATTCAGAATATGAAGCTTATGCTAAAAAAATTTTAGATTTTGGGGAAAAAGAGCTTCCCAATGAAATTTATCTAAGATTAGAAGGAATGCTAAAACATGGAAATGAATATTCATTGAGTAAAAGACTTCGAGAACTAATTAACCAGAATTTATTACCTGAATCGAAGACCTACTTGTTTGGAAACAGTGATAATAGAGGTACGTTTGTCCAACAATTAGTTGATACAAGAAACTTTCTTACGCACTATGATGAAAGCGATAAAAAGAATATCTTAAATTATGACGAAATATTTTATGCAATATATAGGTTAAAAGCGTTAATCACTTTAATCTTATTTAAAGAAATCGGCTTGAATGAAATACTTATTTTAAGCAAGATTAAAGAAAGCAAAAAGTTTAGAAGTATTCTTCCTGAAGCAAAAGAAATCTTAAATAGTAAGTGAATTTGGAATTATTACGAGTAGAAAGTCTCCAGTACTCTGATAAGCGGCTAGAAGGGCAAGGCGCTGCTTTTCCTGCTTTATTTCGAAGTTTAAAATGTTGTCAAAATTAATAACGAAATGCCGCAGAGGCACAGCGAAAAACCGTTTCTCACGGCATTTCATTTGGGTCAAAATCTAGCGCGTTAAATCTTTAATACGGCATATGGGTTGGATGTTTGCTTGCTTGTTTTTTCAAGTTGTGAAAAAATCCTAACGTTTAATTTGAAGCTGAGAAAAGAGAGCCTTAAATAAGGCCCCCTTCCTCTGATGATGAACATTATCCTCTTGGTGACACATCACCAAGCACCATCTGTTACATATTATGATTCAAGTTCCAGGAAAATAACCGGAATAAATAAAAAGAGAAGATAAAAATCTCCTCTCTGTTCTGAAAAAAACCTTTTCCTCTTATCCTAAAAAGGATAAGTGCTATCTGTAACTTTATTAAAACACACCTTGGAAAAAAGGTCAACAATATTACTTGTTTTTCAATGATTTAATTACAGTCAGAATTTCTCTGTCCTTATTAACTCCAAGTTCCTGTTTTATTTCATTTAAAACTTGATTCAATCCACGTGCGTATCTTTCCTTTTGCTGAAATTTTTTCTGTTCATGGATTAAATGGCCATAAGTACCTACAGATTTCATTATTGCTATATCCACTTTTTTCAGCTCGGAGTTTTTTAATTTATCAATGCAGTTCCCGATTAATCTTGCCTTATGCACCACCTTAATTTGGCCTAAATCTATTGTCCCTGTAACATTTGGATTTTGAGCTCTATTTATTGGTACAGCTACTGGCAGTTTAATTGTTGCATTCGTAATTGGTGCCACTATCGTAGTTGGAGCATTGTCATTTCCTTTTTGGTTTTGAATAATAACGACAGGTCTCTTTTTACTTTCTTCATTCCCTATATTTTCACCTAAATAACACCAATAGATTTCCCCTCTGTATATTACTTTATTATTGTATCGTGGGGCATTTGTCTGAATTCTAAATTTTCTGATAGTCCAATCCAATAATTTCACCGTTTTATCCGGATCCAATTGATATAATCTATTTGCCATTCTTTCAATTAAGGCTACCATTCTTTTTATGACCGACATATTCCCACCTCTTTATTTCCAATAGATCACAAAGAATTTTGTTAACATAATCAGAAAGGAAGTTCCCTTCTTTTTACTTAAGAAACTTCCTTTCATTTTGAAGTCTCACAAGTCTTTTGCAACTTCTTCATCCAATATCGCTTTTCTCTTTTTCCAATCCGGCATCAATGCATAGAGCATTTGGTAGAAGTTTTCACTGTGATCGTTGTATTTAAAGTGAATAAGCTCGTGAAGGACGACGTAGTCGATACAATATTTCGGTGCCTTGATTAATTTTGTATTCAGATGGATCGTGTTTTTATCTGGCAAAGCAGAGCCCCAGCGAGCTTTCATCAGCCGCATCTCAACGTCCGGCTTCTCTACTCCGTACTTTTGGACCAATGGATACATTTTTATAAGCGATTCATTGAAAGTCTTTTGGGCTTTTTCACGATACCAATCCTCGATCAATTTTGCTTTTCTATTTCGATTATCTGTATCGTTTACGTACAAATAAATGAATCCTCGAAAGTATTTCACTGTTTCTTCTTCCGAAGCCTTCTGTACTCGCAAACGGTATTGCTTGCCCAAATACTTAAATGTTTCGCCGCTTACATATTCGCGTTCACTTTGTTTTAAAGGCTGGACGTCTTTAAATTGCCCGACGTTTTTGAGAATCCAGGAGCCTTTTGATTTTACAAAATCGGAAATAAAGTCGATCGGTACTTTGTCGTTTGCAGTGACTTCGATGGTCATGTCAGGTTTGACATGGAGGTTTACATTTTTCACTTTCTTCCGTATGACAACGAAATCAATGACTTGATTGGCATACTCAATTTGATGTTTTTCCATGCTGCTCCCTGCCTTAGTAACGTCTTAGAGCAACCGTTTTAATTTGCTCAATGATTTTATCAATGATATCAATGTCAATATTTAAATTGTACTTTTCTTTATAGTCAAAAAGAAGATCATCCAACTCTTGAGCAATTCGATTGTGAACCTCTACATTGTCATGCCAATCAACTTTCTGATGTTCCTGTATGATTCCATCCATTTTCAGTGCCAAATCACCCAGCGTATTCGTGTCATAACTGGCAGCCGTTTTTTTCGTTTCACTCAATATGTCCCTAGTCACACCATAAAAGGCTTGTGCATTTCGATTCTCTTTAATCACGTGAGGATACTGTTCGGTTGATTGACCGTTCTGATAGTCCTTCATAATATCCTTCATACGGTTCAAATATTCCGCTTCAGAAATCCGTTTGTCTCGATATTCTTGAATCGCTTCCTGAATTCGTTCTGAAAATTTTTTGTAGTAAGATGGATTTTCATCCCACTTTGCATGGACACTTTTTGTTAAACGAGTCCGAATGGCATCAGCTTTTGCTCGTTTGGAACCAAGCCGTTCGATTTCCTCTTCAAAAGCTTTTGCATTTAAAATATCAACTGGATTTGTAATACGAATGATATCCTCTGCAGCAATGTAATTATCCATCAACTTCTGCATCTTTGCTTCATATTCTTTATGGTCAATCGTATCCGAGTACCGTAGCTTTACGCTTTTCCGTAAATCTTGGAAAAACTTAAAATCCTTTTTGTATTTTTGTAGTTCTTCTGGCGGTAAGGCTTGATAAATTCTCTCCGACTCTAATGCAATTCCAAGGTTTCTTCCAAAATTACTTAAAACGCTATAAAATCCTTCTCTACGTTCTTCATCCTCTAACCATACTTCATACTCTTCTCTATCATTCTTGTTCTTGATTGGTGAAAAGATTTGCAGTAAATCGGAATAGTATTGTCTTAACGATCCAATAATGCTAATGACATCATAAATCGCCCCTTTTAAATCCTCCGGATCAAAGTTTTCCAACCCTGCCCCAGAATACATTTGCATCGCTTCATCCAATTTTTCTAGTAGGCCGCGATAATCAATGATTAATCCATAATCCTTACCTTCATAAAGTCGGTTGACACGAGCAATCGCTTGAAGGAGTGTGTGTTCTTTCATCGGCTTGTCAACATAAAATACCGTTGCACGGGGAGCATCAAAACCTGTCAGCAACTTATCAACGACGATTAATAAATCTAGTTCATCCCCATTGACAAATTCATCTTTGATGGCATCTTCGTATTTCTCAGGCGTTCCATAACGGTTCATCATCCGTTTCCAAAACGCAAGAATTTTATCTTTTGACTCCTCATCAACGTCCGCATGTCCTTCTCGTTCGTCAGGCGGAGAAATAACGACCGCACAGTTTACATCGCCCAATTCTTCGAAAGCCTCTAGGTAACGAATTGCTTCAATTTTACTGTTTGTTGCAAGCATCGCTTTAAATTGGCACCCTTGTGTTTTGTAGTTTTCAAAAAAATGTTTGTTAATATCCTCCGCAATGATATAAATCCGTTGCTCTGAGGAAGCGAGTTTTTCATACTTACTCCATCTTTGTTTTACTTCCTCTTTTTGCTTGTCGTTCAGATATCTTGTAATCATTTCCAGGCGGCGATCAATCGCCTTTTGGTTTACAGACTGCTCCACCATTTTCCCCTCATATAAAAGTGGCACGATGGCCTTGTCCCGAACCCCATCTGCAATCGTGTATTTATGAATAAGCTTTCCAAACTTGATCATTGTACTTTTTTCTTTCTTCATTAAAGGAGTTCCAGTAAAGCCTAGATAACAAGCATTCGGGAAGACTTTCTTCATTTTAATATGAAGCTCACCATACTGTGTTCGATGCGATTCGTCGACGAGGACAAAAACATCCCTTGATTCGATTGGTTTTTGCTTGTTGGATGCCGTATCGAATTTGTGAACTAATGAAGTGACAATATTAGCATTGTTGTCGTTAATAAGGTCTACCAAATGACCGCCTGAAGTCGCTCGACTTGCCTTCAGCCTTGTATGGCTAAATGTTTTATGGATCTGTTTATCCAACTCTACTCGGTCTGAGACTACAACCACATTTGGATTGTATTCATGCAGCTCCGACAAGATATATCTTGCGAGCATGACCATCGTAAGTGATTTACCGGATCCTTGCGTATGCCAAATCACACCGCTCAGGCGGTTCCCGTTTTCATCCCGTTCTTCAATTGTTTTGATGATTTCTTTAATCGCAAAGTATTGTTGGTAACGGGCTACTTTTTTTACGTCTTTATCAAACAGTGTGAAGTATTTAGTGATTTCTAGCAGCCTCTCAGGATGAAAAAGGGAGATGATATTCTTATCCTGCATGGTTGATAATCTACCCTCTACCGTTTGATTCAACCAGTAATGAAGCCACTCCTCTTTCTCCTCATGCCATACAGACCAAAACTTCTTCGGTGTATTGCAAGTAGCGTATGTTGTTTCATTTTTATTCGTAGCCATTACTAATTGAACAAACTTAAACAAATGAGGGACATAATCTTTCCCTTGATTGCGAATCATTTGACTGATTCCCTGCGTCATGGAAATAGATGCTTTTTTGCACTCAATCACAGCAAATGGAACCCCATTGACAAATAAGACAATATCAGGACGAACCATTCCACGCCCATCCATTCGCTCCACTTCAAACTCTTCGACTACATGGAAAGCATTGTTTTCAATATTGTTCCAGTCAATATATTGAATAGTAAACGACTTTTTTGAACCATCCGGCAAAAATTCTGTATAACTCCGGCCGTTCATGATCGTTTCATAAATCGCTTCATTTGTTTTGAGCAATCCATTGGTTAACGGCTCGTCTAAATCTCGAATCGCCTGCTGGATATTTATATCGCTGAACTTGTGAATTTCCCCTCTATATTCATAGGAATTCAGTTCATTGAGTTTATTCTCTAATACTGTTCTTAACAAAACATCGTGGAGATTTCCACGTAATTGGTTCGCTCTTTCTGATGGTAAATATTCATAACCCAACTTCTGTAACACTTCAATTGCAGGAATTTGACTAATGTATCGTTCATCAAAATTCTTCTCCCTTGGCATGTTCATACCTCCATTTTTAAAAGGGGAAAAGTGAGTGAAGGCATTAAACCCGCACTCGAACCTTTCCAGTTAAAAGTAATTGCATGAGGCCTTTCTTTTGTTCTATTAGAAATTCTACTTGCTTTTGAAGTAATTTTATCTCTCTAGCGGAATCACTCAAGATAGTAGCAATTGATTTCTGTTCCTCTATAGAAGGTAAGGAAACTTCAATTTTCATAACTTCATTTTTGGATATATTAAAACGTGTTGACCCTTGAGCTAAACTGAATATCCTACTCCTAAAGTCATTACCTCTAAAAAGAAATTGAGCAAACTTTGGAAGTAATATATTGAAATCATTCAGACGGTATCCAAAACAAAAGCTATTGAGGTAAAGCTCATCAATTTGGTCTAATAAGACGGAACTCATTCCCACTTCATCAGGGGTCTCAGAAGATGTCGTAAAAAATATGTCTCCGTATTTTACAATGTTTTGTTTTTCATGATTGTCAACTCTGACGTACTCTAACCTGGATATATCAATTTTTGAATCATCGAATATTGTCTTATAAGGTATATAATGCTTCCCTTTACCAAAGTCATCTGCACTTTTTCCTGACAATCCATTATAAGTCTTTCCTATTTGTCCTAATCGAACTGTCTTCCATTCCCCTTCAAATCCAGGCAACCTCACTTCACCAGTCAACAACTTCCGCATTAACCCTTTTTTCTGCTCTTTTTTCTGCTCAATCAGTTTTTCCTTTAGTTCAATTACCTTGTCCCATGTTAAAAGAATATCTGAAATTTTCATCTGTTCTTCAACGTTTCGAGGAATTACAACTTCTAATTCACCAAATTCTTTTTGCCCTAATGTTTTATTTCGTCCTGCTCCACCAGGGGAGGCCAAATTTAATAAGTATTTTCCTCTTGGGGATTTAAAAAGGTAGGTGATATAATCCAAATCCAACATATTTTTCTTTGGTTTATACATTGGAAACCTATGAGATGCAATAAATCCTAATTCATTCTTAGTTGTCTTTGCAACAGCCATCTCCCATGCAAACACAATATTAACTATAAAACAATCAGGCTCCACCCAAAAAACAGCCTTATTTCCTAACTGCTTTCCACTAACTGTTTCTTTATAAAATATCCCTTTACCATGAGAACGTATCCCGATTTCCTTGTATTCTTCGTTCGACTGAACATCAACTGGATTTCTAACTCTTATTAAAACATCTTTTATCTTTCTAACTTCCCAATCACTAGGGAATATGCCATTCTTAGTTTTCATATAACCATTCGGAACTTCTGTATTAATAATTTCCACAGTCACCTATATCACCTGCAATCCCAGCTCTTTCATTACTTTTTCGCCTGCTCTTCAAATTCTTCAACTCTTCTTTTTTAGGGATTTTCTTTATTATGCCTTTTCATCACTCTTTATTTATTTCCAATCCCTATTTACTTACTGCACCCTTATCCGACAACTTTTTCTGTTCCATTTTTTCAATTTGCTTTATGCTTTTCTCAGGTGTTGGGAGGTCTTCCGGCATTGTTCCACCAAGCTCTTGAATCGTTTGCCTTACTTTAGCTCCTACTTCAAAATGGGTTCGATTGGCATTTCCTTTACCTTGAACATTATCACGTCTTAGTTTTTCATCTGTTTGCGTTGCTCGGAATAGATTTGCAGCAAGTTCTGTACTACCCATACGGTCGAGGATTTGCTGATTCTTTTTTAATCCCTTACGCTGATGAATTTCCTTTGCACCTAATCCACCATATAACCCTTTATATCCATGATTTTGAAAAATAGCATAATCTAAGCTAGTTTCTACACCTGCATTTTTTGCAGCTTCTGCTAAAGATTTATTATGTTCTCTTAACTCCTTGCGTATAGCCAGTCTCTTCCTATCCTCATCTAATGTCTCGAACTGCTCCTGTAATTCTTGTTTTCGGGTTTGAACAGCAAAATAGGTCTGTCCTAATGCTACGATCTCTTTTTTAGGATCAGCATTTTGAACAATAAGATAACAGGCATAACGTGATAGCTCATAATCGTCTATCTTTCTTTTTGCACCTGAGCCAAGTTCGACCATTTTGCTGACTTCAGCAAAATGGTCTGATACCAACTGCTCACTGTTTTTGCATGCTTCCTTGGCTTTTTCAATTACCTTTATGAAATTACGCCATTGCTCATAATTTAATATTTTTTGGAGATCTCTTGCATACCAAAAGTCCTGCCCAAATTCATTTACTTGGCGAAATTGTTCAAAAGCATGTTCACTATACTTTTCTATTTCCCCCATTAGTTTTCTCCTCTCTCCTCGAATTTACAATCCCAACTCTTTCAAGTACTTTTCCATTTGCGCTTCGACTTCTTCCAGTTCCATTTTGATGTTTGCAATATTTTCTTTCACCGCTTCCATATCAACTGGTTCTTCTTCTTCAAATGTATCAACATAACGGGGAATGTTAAGGTTATAGTCATTTTCTTTGATTTCGTCTACTGTAGCGACATAGGAATATTTATCGATGGCTTCTCTTTTCTCATACGTTTCAACGATTTTTTCAATGTCTTGCTCCCGGAGTTTGTTTTGGTTTTTCCCTTTCTCATAACGCCCTTCACCTGATGCGTTAATGAATAGGACATCCTTACGTGTGCGGTCTTTGCGGAATACCATTATACAAGCAGGGATGCCCGTACCGTAGAATAACCCTTCTGGCAGTCCGATAACTGTATCTAAAAGATTCATATCTATAATTTGCTTACGTATTCTGCCTTCGCTTGCTCCCCGGAATAATACGCCGTGTGGGAGGATCGTCGCCATTCTGCCGTTTTCCGCCAGTGAATATAACATGTGTTGGACAAATGCATAGTCTCCTTTGGAGCTTGGCGGAACTCCCCATTCAAATCTACGGAAAGGATCAAGTCCTGGTTCCATTTTAAACTTCTTATCATTTGTACCTTCACCGGCAAACCCCATTGCCCACTTATCTAATGAGAATGGAGGATTTGCAACGATTACTTGGAATTTCATTAGTTTACCATCTTTCAAATGTAATGGATTCGCTAACGTATCGCCCCATTCAATTTTTGCATCATCAATTCCGTGCAAATACATATTCATAAGAGCTAATGAATGAGTAGCTCCATTTCGTTCTTGACCGTAAATAGCAACTTTCTTACTTGGCACTTGTTTCACAACTTTCAACAACAATGAACCAGAACCACAAGTCGGGTCATAAATACGGTCATTTTCTTGCGGCTTCACTAACCGTGCCAATAATTCTGACACCTCAGCTGGCGTGTAAAATTCTCCACCTTTTTTCCCAGCATCAGATGCGAATAATCCAATCATATACTGATACGCGTTACCTACAATATCCCCTTTTCCTAATTGAGATGGTCTCAATGATAATTGCTGAAAATCTTCTAATAAAGAACGCAGCATGGCATTCCGTTCTTTTGCTTTGCCAAGAATCGCTTCACTATTAAAGTCAATGTTACGGAATACACCACGAAGTTTGCCTGTATTCTCGTTTTCAATTCGTTCCAATGCCTTGTTAATGATTTCGCCAATTTCTGGGTCATTTCTTTTACTATACAGATAGTCAAATGTGGATGTTTCATCCAATACAAATCGTTCTCTTGATAAAGCACGTTGTATACGCTGTTCGTCACCATGGTAACGTTTCGTGTATTCTTCAACTTTTTCTTTATATGTATCACTTAAATATTTGATAAATAACATTGTAAGGATGTAATCCTTATATGTAGATGAGTCAATTTTTCCTCTGAACGTGTCTGCGGCCTGCCATAATACGCTGTTAATTTTTTCTTGGGTGATTTGTTCAGCCACTCAATTTTCCTCCTCATGAAAACTTGTTAATAATTGCTTTGTAACTCCTTGAAAGAACAATTCTTTTTCTTTTATTAATTTCTTGTAAAGCATTTTTTCTTTTTGATGTAGTTGATAAAGCTCAACCAATACCTTTTGTTTTGAAATGGACGATTGCAAAATGGGAATATTCCTGATCGTTTGCTGATTTGTACTCGGTATTCTACTCCCCGCTTGCGCTCGTTCCAATTCACTTTTTACAGGCAAAGAGTTGAGATACCATGCTAAGTACTGAGGTAACATTTTTGCCTGATTCACCTTTATGATCGCAAAATATGATGGAACTAATAAGCCACTATGTTCAATATCTATATACACGGCGGTATACGGATGGCTTAACCGCATTAACACATCGCCTTCTGCTGTAAAGTAATGATCATCTAATTGATCATTACTGACAAATTCATCAAAGGAATCGTTTTCAATCATCCCGTCTTCACTTATATTTTTGAGCGACAGAAGTTTGTATGTAGCCCTTGCATCATAATCCATTTCCGCCTTTTTCCTACTTAGTACCAATCCCGTTTTTATTTGGGCAATCTCACCAAGTTGCATGTTACACCTCCTTTTCAAAAGTTAAATATTCCATTTAACACACATATGTCAAATATAGTATATGACTTTTAATTGGTAAAGTCAATCTTTATTTGAAGAAACTAACAAAAATAGCAAAGGTACGGCAATGTCAAAAAGATTTTTATCTAATACATTGACTAGCGAACACGCCGATCGTACTGGCGAGCGGCTTCTGCTGAAACAGCCCTCTTTTTACGCCGCACAAAAAAGACAACCACGACCGGGCTGTCTTTTAGCGTAATCTATTTGAATTTGCTCAATCCATTAATCATTCACTTATTTCTTGCAAAACCGAGCCAATATTTTAGCTTCCGTAGGATCTTTAGGACGAACCCTTCCACGCTTTAAGTTTTGCCTTCGAATATCCAATGTTACCTGTCTTATCACATCTTGATATCTGTTTGTATTTCTGGCAACCCTTGTCTCAATTTCTTTTAAGGTAATAGCGGTCATATCCTTATCACCTTTATTTTTGCTCATATCATATACCCCTTTTTTGGAAGTATAAGTCTAGTTTAACGTATTATATTCTCAAGTCATCATTGTTACAAAAATTATCCGAATTCAATATTAGCTGCATCTTAAAACCTACGCCCGGAGCCCCGAATTATCAAAACCACAAACCCATTACGCGATGACGCACCTCCTTCAGGAACCGCCTTCAAAACAATCTCATCTGCTCATTCACTTGCTTTCCATTCTCCGCAATATATCCCATTCGTTTATATCCTTCAAGCCGCTTTTGGGCCATGGATTTTAAAACAGGCACTTGATCATCAACATAATCATAGACTCGTACTTCTTCCTTGCCATCAAAATTACGGTGAAGCCGCCCGACATACTGTTGAAGGGTGCCTTTCCAGGAAATAGGCATTGTCAAAAACAACGTATCAAGCCGTGCATCGTCAAAGCCTTCTCCAATATATTTTCCTGTTGCAATCAACAATCGTTCCTCATCCATTGGAATTTCAGATAACCTTTGCAATTCTTTCCGCAAATCCTTTTTCTTTATATTTCCGGATAAGACAATGATGTTTTTCGCAAAGCCTCTGAACTTCTGCTCTAAAATCCGAAGATGCTCCAGCCGTTCTGTTAAAATAAGGGGAGACCGCCCCTCCTCCAAGGATTGTAAGACATCTTCAAAAATATTTTGGTTCCTTGCCTCATCCTTCAATAGCTCTTGATAAATTTCATGGAACTCTGTTTTTTCCGTTTGAAAATCAGTTTCTCTCACCACTAAACGATGGATGAATGGGCGGACCAGGGACTGTGTCCTTGCGTCTACAGTATATCGAATAGGACCACACTGCATCGTAATAATCGGATGCAATCCGTCTTTTCGAATGGGCGTAGCTGTCAATCCAACAACATACCTTGCCCGAATTTGCTTTAACACTTTTTCAAAAGTAAAAGCCGATATCACATGGCACTCATCCACAATAATTTGTCCATATTGAGTGATGAACGATTTTAATTCTCCTCCAAAATTTATGCTCTGTAAGGTAGCTACGTCTATTTTGCCAGTTATTTTATTTTTACCTCCGCCGATTTGCCCAATGTCAGCCGGCGGGATATTCAAGAATGCCGCGATTTGTTCTACCCATTGCTTCATAAGCTGCGTGCGGTGAACAATAATCAATGTGTTGACCTTTCGCTCAGCAATTAGGGCAGTTGCGACAACCGTTTTTCCAAAACCTGTAGTAGCAGAAAGAGTTCCTGTATTGTTCTCTAAAAGTACGTTCACCACTTCAGCTTGTTGTGAGGATAAAACTCCCTGGAACTCAGCTACAATCGGTTCACCTTCATATGTATGGTCCATCACGTCAACTTCTATCGATCGTTCTTTCAGGCTATCCAGCAATTGTTCTAAACAGCCACGCGGTAAAATGAGTTGATTTTCATTTTCTGAAGCACAATGGATGTTTCTTGGAATCTTATGGGTTGAAAGCCTTTTTGCTTGGGCTTTATAAAACTCGGGATTTTTAAAGGAAGCAATGTCTGCCAACTCTGATAGCATTGAAGAGGAAAGGCTGGCCTTCTTTATATGAATTCCGTTTTTTAAATGAATGACGATTTTTTGTGGCAATGGAACACCTTGACTTATCACTGCCTCTTCCTCGCTGCAAGCTTGAATAACCTCCAGAACTTCCTGTTTATTCAGCCTGTGGACCGAAGACAGGTACATCCATTGATCTGGATACGGAACAAAACTTTCATTGACAAATACACTGTTTCCTTTTTGCCTTGCTTTCTTTTGCAAGGGCAGTGCAATCAGATTTCCGATTCCCCCTTGCCGTAAATGATTTTGATTAGGAAACATACGGTCAAAGGACTCCAGGCCAAACTCATAATAAAGTGATTTTGTCTTCTTAATTAAGTTGATTCCCAGGTTTCTGGCGATAGAAGAAGGAATCGCAGAGGAAAAAAAGATCCAAACATGCCCCCCATTCCCAGACCGGGACCTTTCAATATGGCTGGGAACATTGAATTTTTTACATGTTTCTATAAAAACAATAACATCCCTCTTCCATTGCTTCTTGTCAAAATCAATGGCTAAAAACCAGCACGTTTCATCAGGCAGCAACGGATATATGCCGATTGTCTTTTTGCCGCTTAAGTGCTCATATAGATCCTGTTCTGTTAAATGCAGGAATCGGCGATTTTGGCATTGGCTGCAACGTATCTGCGGCTTTAGGCAGAGCGGCTTTTGCCATTCATTCGCACAGGCAGGGGTATAACCGCTCCGCCCATCTGCTGATTCCCAACGTATGGCATAAACATCCATCCGACCTTTAAATAAATCTTTGAAAAGTCGGATCTTCTCATCTTCCGCAGATTGATTCGTAATGATTCTCTCAGTATTGACCATACCTTGAATGTGCATCATCTTCGTCAGGACTTGTTTCAAATATTGATTTTCTCTTCGCAATTGATTATATTCTTTAAGTAAATCTCTCATTTTTATCCCTCAACTATACACTGTTTGCGACAGGAGACTCCTTGAAACTCCGTAGCCCGAAGAAAAAAGGCTCTCCGGACTTCCTTTAAACACTGCTTCGGGTGGTGAATAACAATGCCTTCAAAGCTGAACATATAAATTCTTGCTGTCCCGATCATCTGCTGTACCATCGATTACAAAAGCTGTATTTAGAGTTTTTAACAAACCCATTAATGTGCCGACTCTTGGGCTTGTCAAGCCTGCTTCAATTCCGCCTATTGTTGATTTTGGAACTCCAGATATTTCTGTAAGGGTCTGCTGGGACATTCCCTGCTTTTTGCGTTCTGATTTTATTTGAGCAGTAATTTTCCCCTCACTCTGCAACCTTTTCACATGATCTTTGTCTCGGAGATCTGCATACTTTTTTAGAAAATCACTCAAATGAGCGCCTCCTTATTTATTGCTTTGTTAATATAAAAAGCGGATCCTTTAAGCAATACTCGTTATTTGACTCTGCCGGTACAATGTCATCTCTTTTAATCATCCATTATTTTGATTATTAAAATAGAAAAGCATGATACCTTACAATCATTGTGAATGGCATATAGTATACGATGATTGCCTGTTTTTCCGCCTTGGATACCCCATCTATAGAAATTTTCATCATTGGTATTCTCAGTAATGTGCTTAATCGATGGAGGCGTTTCATCATCGTATGTCCTTTTCTCTTCAGGCTCTTCCGGATAAGGATCAATGCTGATAACCGTTAGCTGTCGTACATACACGTCCGCTATTTTACCACCAGGGCCAGCTTTCCCTTTATCAGTTCCTGCTCGGCATAATAAAGCATGCACTCCTCAAACCTAAGGACGTTTTGCCTTTATGATAGCATTTATGCTATCAATATTGCTATTATTCCTGTTATCAACCATTTAGGTATCACTCTCCGAGGAATTAGAACAAGAGGTGGTTTTTTCTTGTCAAACTAGACACGGAGGATTGTTTTCAGCCCATGTGGGCACAAACAAAACCCCTGGCAATTTAATAGGATGAGTTCTCCGGTCTCTGATCCAGCATGATTTTTCTTCTAACTGTCTCTTCTCTACCCTGAAAATATAACTAACGAACTGCTAAAAAAAGCAATACTAAGCTAACCGGCTATACCCTAATTTCCA
>NZ_JBFEGN010000077.1:0-16906 GCF_047228825.1 Siminovitchia jepli | reverse complement strand
CCCTTACATATAACTTCGACAAAAAAGGTAAAAAACCTTGTTAAAACAACATTTTTTTGTTATTCAGTAGACCCTATATAACACCCTTATTGATCATATGAATATTTTGTCAGCTCTCCTATAATTCCCTTGCCGGTAAGGAGGCATCCCATATATAATAGAGTTGCAACCTCTCGGGAGGGTGTGATTGATGAGGAATCCGTTTAACTTTTGGTGGGAAAGCGGATTCCTCTGTTACTATCCTTTTTGTACGTTTGCGGTAAATTCTTCACTGCTGTGTTCATTAAACGCCTTTGCCACCACATCCATTTTTTCTTCTTTTTCAATGTGGAATTTCTTGAAAGTCTTTTTGTGTTGTAATCAAAGGTCTTCTTGCCAATTCATTATCACCTCCCTAACCATTATTATACACATTATAGAGAGTAATAACAAACGTATGTTCGTTATTTTGGTATTGTATTTTTGGCTAGTTCACAGGTACTTAGAAATAAATGTTTGGTTGATGCTGTTAACTTTGAAAAAGCAGAATGTATTGTTGAATTAGGACCAGGAACAGGTCCTTTTACAAGAGAGATTGTACGGAGAAAAAAAGCACAAACGATTTTAATCCTAATTGAAATCAATGAGATCTTTTTCAAAAAGCTCAGAAAGACTATCGTGAAGATTCAAGCGTAGTTGTCATACATGGGTCTGCCGAAAATATACAAAAATATATAGCGGGGTTAAATATAAAAAAGTTGATTATATACTATCCGGGCTGCCGTTTACTTCATTACCCCGGGATGTTTCCTCCCGAATTTTAAACAGTGTGAAGGAATCAATACAAGAAAACGGAGAATTTATCACTTTCCAATATTCTCTTATAAAAAGGGATTTTATACAACATTTCTTTCTGGAAGTGTCTTTACAAAAGTCTGGTTTAATTTGCCGCCAGCCTATGTCTTTCGCTGTACAAAATAAAACCGGGAAGATTTGTGGATAAAGGAGTTGCGCAAATTTAGATCGCATGAGGGACTGACATGGCAATTTCATCTGAACGATATGGAATATGTTGAGCATCACGGTGATCGACAGGGATGGAAAGACGTTTATTCTCTCCTGTATAATGCATTTGAAAAAATCAGGCGGAAATAGATCCTATTCAGGCATACTTTTTTGTCAACAGGCAGCCCCAGTCTGCCAAGTTATTGGTGCATACAAAACACAGGCCCGGATGCACAGGGCCTATTACTGATTGCCATTAAATTTTTTGCACGTTTGCAGCTTGCGGTCCACGTTGTCCTTGTTCAACATCAAAAGTTACACTTTGATCTTCGTCTAGAGATTTGAAACCTTCACCTTGAATCGATGAGAAATGCACGAATACGTCGTCTTCCCCTTCTCCATGCTCGATGAATCCAAAACCTTTGTCAGCATTAAACCATTTAACTTTACCTTGTTCCATAATATTGCCACTCAGTGCAGATATCCACACATTGTGTTACTATCCTTGCTCAAATACCTTAGACGAAAAACAAAATCCCTTCCATCTGAAAGAGAGCAAAAATAACTCTCCCTAAAAATAACAGAGATATCATAAAATGACAAATTTTTTCCATTTTATCAAGTTGCAGGTTTGTATTGAAAGTTATTTTATCTAACGATCAATTGGCCAAGGCAGTGTCTTCTGATTTGACAGACTGTGTCTCCAATGATGATCATTCCTTCCTCTTCCCATTCTTTCCTAAGGAATTGATTTTGCTAAAAAATTGATAACATGGATTCTAATTCAGCAAATGAAAGTTTAAGATCTTTATTCGTATCCCTGTTATACTTGTATGTTGAACGCATTTCCTATAGCCAGTTTTATTTTAACACCTTTCCAAGCATGCCTTTCTAGGCTGCTTCTTCTAATATTCATTACTAGGTAAATGCATTATTTACATTTCCTGTATCACAAATGTATAATAAATCTGTAAAGTCGATTTCAATGAGGATAACAACCACATAATGAGAGGTGCTTTTTTTGAGTGCGGTAGTTTCTAAATAGGAAAAAACAATAGGAAATAAGGAAGTTTTAACAAAGGGGATTTGAGTTAATTTTACACCCCATATTTTGTTATGGACTTATTTCCGCCTATGAAGATACCTACCATACTTTACAAAAAAGCGCATCGTTTCATGATTAGAAGGATCGTTATGGATGATTTTATTGATGTAATTCACTTTTTCCTTGTAAACGTAAGCTGCGGTATCTGCCGCGGCTTTTTTTATTCATAAACAACTCATTGAAATCCTGGCAGTAGGTTTCTTCATTGGTGATCAATTCATCACATTGAGGAGAATGAAATCATGAATGAAAATACTTTTGAAAAATTACAATACAACGAACTAAAAGAGATTGTAAAATCATACTGCGTTAGCGGACTAGGCAAACAGCTAATCGATACATTAACGCCAAGCTCTAACTTAAAAGTCGTAAAACATCGATAACCGAAACATCTGAAGCACGCGCCATTCTGGATGCAGGAGGGAACGTGCCTTTCATCGGCGTTTCCAACATTGAACATATCATCGCTAAATTAGATAAAGGCATCATTTTAGACCCAACCGAGCTTTTACGTATTTCCGATTTTTTAAGGGGCAGCCGAAAAATAAAAATGTTCATGTCCGACAAAGAATTGTTTGCACCGATATTAGCGTCCTATGCTCATTCCATGACAGCATTTTTGGGTGTAGAAGAGGAAATTCATTATTCCATTAAAAATAATCGGATTGACTCGGCCGCCAGCAAAGAACTCAAACGTGTCCGTTCCCATATTCAATCCACCGAACAAAAAATTAAAGAACGATTAAATAAATTCTTAAACAGCAGTGTGAATAAAAAATATATTCAGGAATTCATCATTAGTTTAAAAGATGACTGCTATACAATACCTATAAAAGCTTCATTCAAAAATCAGGTGCAGGGTACGGTAATTGAAATATCTTCTAAAGGTTCGACAGTCTTTATGGAGCCTAGCGGAGTGGGAAAATTAAGTGATGAGTTATCTGCCTTAAAATCCGAAGAGGCCATGCTGGAATATCAAATACTAGCCACTTTAACAGGGCTAGTGGCAGAAAATCTCCAGCCAATTAAAAGGAATATCGAGACTATATCCCGGTACGATATGATTTTTGCAAAAGCGAAATATAGCAGACATGTGGATGGAATTGAGCCAAGCATTAATGAACATGGAAAGATTAAATTAGTTCATTGCAAGCATCCATTATTATCGGGTCATGTTGTTCCGCTTCAATTTCAAATCGGAAGTAGTTATCGCAGCTTGATCATAACCGGTCCCAATGCCGGAGGAAAAACAATTGTGCTGAAAACAATAGGCCTTGTTACTTTGGCAACAATGTCCGGGTTTCATATTACGGCTTCGAAAGAAACCGAAATTGCAGTTTTTGACCATATTTTTGTGGATATTGGCGACAATCAGAGTTTAGAAAATGCGCTTAGTACGTTCTCTGCTCACATGAAGAATGTATCGGAAATCCTTCGATCTGCAAACAAGAATACACTGTTGCTATTCGACGAGATTGGCAGCGGGACCGAACCAAATGAAGGAGTCGCTTTAGCAATCTCCCTCTTGGAAGAGTTTTATCTTAAAGGATGTATTACCGTTGCGACGACGCATTATGGAGAAATTAAACGCTTTTCCGAATGGCATCATGACTTTATGAACGCTTGCATGCAATTTAATCAAGAAACACTTGAACCATTATATAAGCTGCTCATCGGGCAATCCGGGGACAGTAATGCCTTATGGATTTCCAGAAAGATGAATGTACCGGAACATGTTCTAAAAAGAGCAGAAGATTATATGAAAAATAAAGGAAACCATGAGATTGAACGAGGCTCCAAAAAAGCGCTTCATAAAATATATAAGGAAAAACGAAAAAAGAAATAAACAAAAAAACGGATCCCATTGTAAAAAGCTCTCAACCCATTCCTTAAAGGCCGAGAGCTTTTTCTCTATTCAATGGTACAGCTCGAAGCATGTTTCTTTCCAATTCCAAAAGCTTCATTTTCATATCCAATCCGCCTCTATAACCTGTTAATGACCCGTTTTTGGCGATGACCCGATGACACGGAACCATTATCAAGATTGGATTCGCGCCAATAGCGGCTCCTACTGCCCTTGCTGACAAAGGTTTGCCTATTTGATCAGCGATATCCGAATAAGATCGAGTCTCTCCATATGGAATGTGATGGAGTGCTCTCCATACCTTAAGCTGGAAAGGTGTTCCTCTCATATCCACCGGAAACGTAAAAATAGTACGCTCGCCTTTAATATATTCGGTCAACTGGATAGCAAACGGATCACATCTATTATCATCCCGAATGAGTTGACAGCCTGGATACCATTTGTTGACCCAAACTATTAGATCATCATAGAGCATTGTAGGTGGTCCGACAAAGCATAAACCTTTTTCAGTTCCAGCGATTATCATATTCCGCTTGTTGCAGGTAACCCATGTCCAAAATATGACAGGTTTCTTGTGTTCTATCATTTTGTAGCACCTCGATGCAGGTGAAGATTTCTTTTTATATAACGGTATTCTTTCGGAGTTTTTCCTTTCATTTTCTTAAAGATGGTTATGAAATAAGGCGTATTGGGTATACCTACAGATTTAGCAATCTCTTGTATCGTCTGATCTGTCTCAATCAAGGCTTTGACTGCTTTTTCGATTCTTCGTTGTTGAATGTATTCAGATGGTGTAATACCTGTTATTCGCTTGAATGTTCGATGCAAATGATAAGGGCTGCCGTGGCACATCTCTGCGATTATTTGCAACGTTAGATTTTCTGGATAATGCCTATCGATATAATCTGTAATCTGATCTACCCATGTTTGATCAGGCAATCGTTCATCGGTCGGTTTACATCTTTTGCAAGGACGGAAGTTGGCGGACAACGCTTCTTCCGCATTTTGAAATATATACACATTTTCCTTCTTGGGAATTCTCGATTTGCATGATGGTTTGCAAAAAATCCCGGTTGTTCTAATCGCATAGAAAAACACATTATCGTAAGATGCATCATTACTTACAATTGCTTTCCATATTTCATCTGATAACCGATCGACTTTCATTCGTATCACCTCAAAAATAATTATACTCTTCGGAAGTCAAGAAGGAAGCCGACGAGGATATAAAAGCAAGATAATGAAATCATTTTGTATTTGCCGAGTGATTTAGGTTTAACTACGACTAGAAGTCACGGGTATTCTGAGCGCAAGTATACATTTTCCGCTTGGTACGAAAAAGAAGATAGCTAAAGCAACGGGTAGGTGCTTTAGCTATCTTTCTTTCAATCCAGCTTTGGTCGAATTTATTCTTAGCAATTTGTGTATAAAGTACTTCTCTCACTACTATTTAGGGCCGCTCCCCAAGATTTGCAGAGATGCAATGATCGGCTCCCAGCCTCCAATATGATCTGCAATACCTGTTGCAAAAACCTTTATCCGTTTTGATTCCAAGTCTCCACATTCAGTTCATTGTTTATGGCTGCGGCGGCAAATGCGCCCATAGAGGCGGCAGCAATGACCTGATGCAGTCGCGACGCTGCATCCCCGGCGCTGTAGACGCCCGGAACGTTCGTTTTCCCGAAGTTATCGACTGCAACCATTCCCGCTTCCGTGATGTCGCATCCGATTTCTCGCGGCAATCCCGATCCCGTAACCAGTTCCGGTTTAAAAAAGATCCCCCTGCATGGAATGTTCGTGCCGTCTTCAAGAATAACCTGCCTGACGATCCCGTCGTTTGAGTCGATGTACTGAATCGGCGATTCGAATATGGGTACCTGATGCCGCTGGAGTTCCTCGCGTTGATCGTCCGTCAGCTCATCGGGGCCGTTCGTGCAGAAGGTAAAACGGTGCGTCCATCCGGAGATGAGTGGGGCGAAATGCATGACATCAGGTCCCTTGGTAATGATGACCAGCGGCTGATCCCTTAATTCCCAGCCATCGCAATACGGGCAGACAAAGGCGCTTTTCCCATAAACCTCCTCCAATCCGGGAATATTCAACGGCCGATCCTTCATCCCGACGGCAAACAGCAGCTTTTTGCTTTGATAAGTAAGTCCTTGCGCTGTCGAAATTTGAAAATCACCGTTCGTTCCTGCAACCGACACCGCCTTATCCACCACGAAAGAGACGGACGGATAGGCGCTGATCTCTTCCTTCGCAATCCGCCGAAATTGATCAGGCTTTATTCCGTCACGGGTAAGAAACCCGTGTGATTCTTGAGTCACCGCGTTACGGGGATTGCCTTCATCGATCACTACCACATTTTTCTTTGCTCTCCCCAAAACGAGGGCCGCGTTCAAACCTGCCGGGCCGCCGCCAATAATCGCTACATCAAAAAGTTGTTTTTTCATTTTTTCATCCCTTCCCAGATCTATAATATCCATAATTGAAATGCAAGAAGTGTATCACTCCTTGCTTGTCGCATCGTTGCTGTTCCTGGCAACCGCGTCCAGCACTGACTGGATCGTATGATCCCGCAAATATTGATGCAAATGCTGTTCAGCACCGTTCATCACCTTTTTAACCATGCATTCGTTGTTGCCTTGACTGTTCCGAATCCGTTCGGCATCTTTCTCTTCGGTTAACAAACGATGCTGCTGTGAGTCCAAATTTGAACATTCGAACATCCGCTGCCTTCCTTGGATTGCCTGAATAACCTCCAGAAACGTAATCTCTCCGGCCGGCCGTGCAAGCTCGTAACCGCCGTTTACTCCCGGTGCAGCGCGTACGATTCCATCCTGCCTCAGTTTGGACATGATTTTTGACAAGTAACTCTCCGAAACGCCGAGCATTGCAGATAACTCCTTGATACCGATGTTGTTGCGCCGCTCAGAGTAAGCCAAATGAATTAAAGCGTGCAGCGCGTAATCGGTGCTTTTGGAAAACTGTATGATTACTTCCTCCCTTCCTCCATTATGGACCTGCAATATCTATAATAAACTATTTGGCTTCCATATGCAATGATTGAAATATTTTTATCCATCAAGGTACAATTCTAGCTGGAAAAAAACAAGCTCATAACCATCACAAAAAACCCTTCAGGAATCGGCCTCCCAGGAAGTTTTATTATTGTCTGAAGTTTGTTTAGGGAAAATAACACCGCTTAGGGACAGGTTTGTCCTAAGCGGTGATTTTCCTTGTCCGTGTTTATGAGTCACATCACTTTATAATTAAAATGCAGCAGTCCAACCGCCATCTGCTGTTACCACTGTACCGTTTAAAAAACTTGCAGCATCAGAAGCCAAAAATAGGGCAACCTGTGCGATTTCTTCAGGCTTTCCTATACGCGGCATGACAGCTTGTGCGGATCGGGTACGGCTGGCACCGAATTCATTGAAATGTTTTATCGCGGAAGCAATGTTCGTTTCTACTCCTCCCGGTGCAATTGCGTTGCAGCGAATCCCTTTATTTGCATACATGAAACCTGTATTTTTTGTAAAACCAACAACGGCATGTTTTGAAGCTGTATAAGCAACACCGGCGTGTGCTCCGGATAAGCCTCCTGTTGAAGCAGTATTAACAATGACACCCTGTCCTTTTTTTAAAAAGATTGGCAATGCTTTACGTGTCGCACGCATCACACCTTTTATATTAATATCAAAAATGAGGTCCCATTTTTCATCATCAATATCACCGGCCGGTTCCATGCTATCCATAATGCCGGCATTATTAACAAGTATATCCAGCGTTCCATATTCTTTTACGGCCGAATCAATCATGTTTTCGATATCTTCCAATTTGGCCACATTTACCTTTACTGCCTTGGCTGCTCCACCATTACTCTCGATTCGTTTTACAACGGTTTCAGCGCCTTCTAGATTAAGGTCAGCTGCGACAACCTTGGCCCCTTCTTTTGCATACAATTCTGCAATGGCCTTCCCCATACCGGATGCTGCTCCTGTTACGACTGCAACTTTACCTTGAAGCTTCATAAAAATACCTCCATCCCAATATTTTTCCATGCTAACGGGAACTACTTTCGCCGATACGAAAACCGTTTTTCAGAAATTTGACATTGAAATTCTTTTGTTTGAACCGTGGTTTGGAATTTTCAATTCTATCTGACTTTTTCAACGGAGGATTCCCACGCTTCTAATGTTTTTATTACTTCCTGTACGGATTGGGGAGGCAGTTTTCGTACCACAGACATGCACCGTATGAACCGGTCTGCAAGCTGTTTGACGACCATCTTTTTTTGTTTGGGACCGGCCAGTCCCACTTCCCAAATCGATTGCAAATTATGCCCGGCCGTCACAAACTTTTTATCCTTCGCCACTTCCCAAACCTATATGGGTCCACTCCTTCCTGAAAGACATAGTCAGCTATGCTCTTCTATTATAAACTATACATAACGTGTTGTGTTTCGATAGTAGGAACAGCAGATATGTACGAGTTAAATACCAAGCAAAATGACAACAGCGTGATTGCATTCATTGAACAAGTGGAAAGCCCCAAAAAACGGGAAGACGCCTATCAATTACTGGATATTTTTACGGAAACCACCGAACATGAAGCAAAAATGTAGGGCCGAGTATGATAGGATTCGGTTCCCATCACTACAAGTATGCATGCGGCCACGAAGGATGTTCACCCCGAAAAGCAAAAATAAGCCTATCCTTTCTGCATGCGGTCCTCCAAGGGAGAGCTTATTGAACGAATTAGGCAAACATACGACCGAAAAAGTCATTCGTCTATATTAACATTGGCGGTATTGATATCGCCGTTTGAAAAAGGCTAATTGAATATTCCGTAACCTTTCTGAAAGAAACCTATCCTGATAACAACTAAGCGAAATCAATTGCTCTAATCATACTCCTTCTTTATATGGATCCTGAAAGCTTTCATGAGAGACTGTGGCGAAGAGGGAACGGTGTACGAAAATATTCCCTTGTTGGTATGTACATACAGAAGTCCGCCTTCATCGCCCATTTTTCGAAATGATAAATCGGATATGTCCCTTGTCAGAAATACGCGGTGTTTTGTAACCAGACGGTCATGATAAAGATAAATTTTTCTCTCTTCTTCCCTGCATATAATTTCCGCATCAATAATTTGCCTGTAGACTTTGACATACGGCTGTACAGACAGCAAACACATAAAAACCCTCCATATGATCAAGCTTTCCTTTCATTTTGATGCTTCCTATATTGATTGTCAAAAACCCTCAAAGATTATTGCCATTTGAGGTTAAGTTCTTCTTCTGACGCCCCAAGGCTGACGGTCATCTCACTTTCGTTTTTGAGCTCCTTTCATAATAGCTGGTGACATATCCATACATACTTCGACCATTAAGTTTTTTGCTTTTAACATTATTCAATAATCATTACGGCTACAACAATCATAAGTAAAATTAGGTACACTTTAGAAAAGATGGCATCTGGCATTTTTTGTGCCCAGCTTCTCCCTATTGGCACCCCTAATGTGCCTCCAATGGAGAACCCGAGCAATGCAGGCAAATAAATAAATCCCAAGGTCGAATCAGGCATTCCTTTTACTTGAAACCCTGCAATCATATATGTAATTGCACCGACTATAGCGATCGGCAGGCCTAGCGGCGTTGCCAGAGCCACTGCATGAAGCATACGCATTCCATGGTTTCTAAGGTATGGAATTGTCATTACACTGCCGCCTATTCCAAGCAGTGTTGAAATGAATCCAATAAATGTTCCGATTATCGCCCTGGACTTTGGGCTGGGAGAACGAAACGTCTGTTCATTTGCTTCCTTCGTGAATGATTTTCCCCGAATATTTGATATAATTACATAAATCAATAGGATGATGAAGGCAATTCTTAGAATCTCGCTATCAATAAAACGGGCCATTAAACCGCCTGCCAGGGAACCGAATGCGATATAACCAACCAACAGTTTAAATACTGGCCATTTTACATTGCCTTTCTTTGCATGATTAAATGTAGAGTTCGTTGAATTAATGATCATGACAGCGAGTGATGTGCCAATTGCCGTATGCATGATATAATCCGCAGGAACAGAAGCGGGTAAAAAAGCATATAGGATGGGCACTACTACGAACCCTCCTCCAAAGCCAAACAAGCTGGACAATATTCCAATGAGAACCCCTATTAATGTATAAATAATAATCGTAGTCATTTATCTGCAAACCGTTGCAAAACCTTTAATTCCCTGTTCATCGTGCCTGCTATTGCCGAAGCTTCCAGCATTTGGTGTGACACTCCGAAGGGCAAATTCGGGTGCAACGATTCCTCACATTCAGCCAAACTATAGCGAATCGCCTTTAATTTAATCGGATCACAAAATAACAGATGCTGCATCAGTAATGCTCCTTTAGATTTTTCGATCAAGTTATCGTATCGCAAAGTTTTCAAAACTCATTATTCGTTAAAATGGGTTTCGGTTTAGCCACTGGCCTCCGTCCATCGTAATACATTCACCGTTAATGTAGCTTGCCTCAGAAGAAAAGAGAAAACTGGCCAAATTTGCTATTTCCTCAGGTTGTCCCATTCTTTTGAGCGGCACACTTTCAATAGTTTGTTGACGAGCCTCTTCTGATAAAGTGAGCTTCTCTGCTCCGCCAGTATGATCAATCGGACCTGGAGCGATGGCATTTACGCAAATTCCATATTTTGTCCCCCATTCAACAGCGAGTGTCCGTGTCATCGCAAGCACTCCTGCCTTCGCACTCGCAGAATGAATGACTCCGGCCCCCGCGGTCCACGCGTACGTTGCGACAAGGTTCAGGATTCGTCCTTTATGTCCGCTTTTAATCCACTCTTTTCCTACTGCTTGCGAACAAAACCATGTCCCATTCAGAACAATGTTTATAACTGAGTTCCAGCCGTTGATTGTCAGATCTTCCGCAGGGCAAATGAAATTTCCTGCTGCATTATTAACTAAAAAATCAATACTTCCAAACTTTTCTTTTGCTTTCTCGACCGTATGTTGCACCTTGTCTGGATCACGAACGTCCATATCAATACAAAGAATCTGTCCATCCGATTGTTCAATTTCCACTTTTGTCGCTTCCAAGCGTTCTAAAGAACGCCCGGTTATAACTACATTTGCACCCTCTATTGCAAACTTTTTTGCCATCGCTTTTCCCATACCGCTGCTGCCACCTGTTACAATAACCACTTTATTCTTCAAACCATCCCGCACTCCTATTCTAAAGGTTTCAACAATTAAGATCAAAAATAAGCTGTTACTAGTCGAATTAATTGAAAGCACTTTCATTTTAAAAATTTCATTGCATGAAATTGATTTCCAATCATGAATCGCCATCGAGAAACATTCATTCAAATATTCCACCTTTAGTTCCTTTTTTCAATCCTATGTCGAACAGTAAATTTTTAAGTTTCTCAATCTCTTCCTCACAAAGCCCAGACAACACTTCTTCATTCATTTCATCCATCTTCTGGCATAAAGGTTTCTCTAAAGAGACCCCTTTTTCCGTCAAAAATATTAATCTGTTACGACGATCATTCGGATCTGATCTTCGTTCAATAAACCCACCCTGCTCAAGCCGATCGATAATGCCCGTTACCGTAGCGCTGTCCATTTGTAGCCTCTCTCCTAATTCAGAACCAGATTGTCCATCTTTTTTCCAAAGAAAAAATAGCAACGCAAATTGAACCGGAGTTATCTTGTAGGGGGATAACTTAGCCTTGCTGATTTGCTTTACTTGTTGATGAGCTTTTGCCAGAAGAAAATGTATACAATCGAACTTCCCCACGAATCGCCACCATCCTTCATCTCCATTTTAATTATACCATGTATACAAATATTTTGTATACATGGTATTTAAGCCGGGATCGCATGTTCATTCAAGACGGTCCCCTTCTTCTTGATTCCCATGACAAAAACGCGGCTCATTTTGCCGAAATTTCGGCAAAAGAAAACAAAGGATCGGCAAAAAAAATAAGACCCTCCGATAATGTCAGAAATTCACGCCCCAAAGTTGGCACTATTCTTGCAATACAAATAATTGAATCTATCAATCAAAGGAGGAGTCGCTTCATGAAAGCGCAGTCGTCAATCAGTTCAAAGAAAACCGGAGATCAAGGAAGTTGCAGTCCCAACACCCGGTCATGGAAAAGCTCTCATTAAAATGGAAGCCTGCGGTGTTTGCCGCACCAATTTGCCTGCAGCCCATTACCGGCCTGATAGGGCGAAACTTGGGTCGCTATTTACGGAATCGGAGGTCTTGGACATATCGCACTTCAAAACGCAAAAGAATGGAATTCAATGTCGTGGCCGTCGACATACAATTGTAAAAGGGGCGATCGTCGGGACAAGGAAAGATAAGCAGGAAGCCTAAATTTGCAGCCGACGGGAAAGTCCGGGCGATCATATCAACCGCTCCTCTTGATGACATAAACAATGTTTTCGAGAGAATGAAAAAGGGCAAATTAACGGTCGTTTTGTCCTGACGTTTTGAAAGCGCATCATGCCATTAAAGAGATAATTGATGTTGAAAGGGGTAAATAGGATGATTTATGACAATCCGGGTACAGCAAATGCCAAAGTAACTTTTAAAAAACGATATGATAATTTTATTAACGGCGAATGGACTCCTCCCGTAAAAGGCCAGTATTTTGAAAACGTTACACCTGTTACGGGAAAAATGTTCTGTGAAGTGGCCCGTTCCACGGCTGAGGATATTGAGCTGGCCCTTGATGCTGCCCATAAGGCGAAAGATCAATGGGGAAAAACGTCACCCGCGGAAAGGGCCGTCATTTTAAACAAAATTGCCGACAGAATGGAAGAAAATTTGGAAATGCTGGCCGTTGCCGAGACATGGGACAACGGGAAAGCCATCCGGGAAACATTAAACGCCGATTTGCCATTGGCGATTGATCATTTTCGTTATTTTGCAGGAGTCATTCGTGCCCAGGAAGGAACGCTGAGCCAAATAGATGACGATACGGTCGCGTATCATTTCCATGAACCTTTGGGAGTGGTAGGACAAATTATTCCCTGGAACTTTCCTTTGCTGATGGCAACATGGAAACTGGCACCGGCCCTGGCTGCAGGAAACTGCGTTGTGTTAAAACCGGCGGAACAGACACCCGCTTCGATTATGGTGCTCATGGAATTAATCGCCGACCTTCTCCCGCCCGGTGTTGTCAACGTCGTGAACGGATTCGGCGTGGAAGCAGGAAAACCGCTCGCATCCAGTTCGAGAATTGCCAAAATTGCTTTTACCGGAGAAACGACTACCGGAAGGCTCATTATGCAATACGCATCACAAAATCTCATTCCCGTCACGCTGGAGCTAGGAGGAAAATCGCCGAATATTTTCTTTAAATGCGTGCTGGACAAAGACGATGCTTTCCTCAATAAAGCCATTGAAGGGTTTGTATTGTTTGCGCTTAATCAGGGTGAAGTATGTACTTGCCCGTCGCGCGCGCTTATACAAGAATCTATTTACGATGAGTTTATGGAAAGAGTTCTTGCCAGGGTTGAGCAAATAAAAACCGGCAACCCGCTCGATACGGAAACGATGATGGGCGCACAGGCATCAACTGAACAAATGGAAAAAATTCTCGCCTATATTGACATTGGCAAACAGGAGGGCGCCGAAGTTCTCGCAGGGGGCGGGCGCAATATTATTCCCGGATTTGAGGATGGATATTATATCAAGCCGACCGTCTTTAAAGGACATAATAAAATGCGCGTTTTCCAGGAAGAAATTTTCGGTCCGGTCGTTTCGGTCACAACGTTCAAGGATGCTGATGAAGCACTGGAAATTGCAAACGATACACTATACGGACTCGGTGCGGGCGTCTGGTCCCGGGATGCCAATACGAATTACCGGATGGGAAGAGGCATTCAGGCAGGACGGGTTTGGACAAACTGCTATCACGCTTATCCGGCCCATGCCGCATTCGGCGGTTATAAAATGTCCGGAATCGGGCGGGAAACGCATAAAATGATGTTATCGCATTATCAGCAAACAAAAAATTTACTCGTCAGTTACAGTGAAGATGCTCTGGGATTTTTTTAAAGAGAGTGAATCCCTATGGTTAAACGAGTAACGGCAACAAAAGATGCAAAAGAGTTTATCCGCTATTTAAAATCCAAACATGGACCTCTCATGTTTCATCAATCCGGCGGGTGCTGTGATGGCAGTTCACCTATGTGTTATGTACACGGGGAATTCCTTGTCGGTGAGAGCGATATCCTTCTTGGGGAAATCGAAGGCTGCCCGTTTTATATAAGCAAAATGCAATACGCTTATTGGCAGCATACACAATTAGTGATTGATGTGGTAGACGGCAGGGGGGGAATGTTTTCCATCGAAGGCCCGGAAGGGAAAAGATTTCTGACCCGCTCACGGGTTTTTACCCCGGAGGAAAGAACCCGTTTGATGGAGCAGGAGCAAAAAGGGGATTAACCGGAAAAAGATGGAATAACGGGCAGGACAGCCTTGATTGGAAGAAGCATGGACAATATGTATTGACCAAAAAAGGGCGCCGTTTGTTAATTGGACGGCTGCCCTTTTTTGTTGTGCGCCCATGCCGGGGCGCACAACGAAAAAACGAACCACCACATGATGGTGATTCGTTTTTTCCTTAAAATGACGAAGGATCTTCAATGGCTGTTTTATCATTGAATGTTTTCAAATTCAGTTTCCCCAGGATTCGTGCCGTTAATGTTCCGGCAACCATGCTATCATTTACATTTACAGCCGTACGCCCCATATCGATTAATGCCTCGATTGAAATGAGCAGACCAGCCAAAGCCACCGGGAGTCCCATCGAAGACAAGACAATTAACGCGGCAAAGGTGGCCCCTCCACCAACACCGGCAACACCAAATGAACTGATTCCGATAATCAACACCAATTTGATGATGAATGCTGGTGTAAATGGATCAATGCCGACTGTCGGTGCAATCATGACTGCCAGCATAGCTGGGTACATGCCCGCACAGCCATTTTGCCCGATTGTCGCTCCAAATGAAGCTGACATGTTGGCGATACCTGTGTCAACACCAAGAGAGTTTTTCTGTGCTTGAATGTTCAGTGGAATCGTACCGGCACTCGAACGGGATGTAAAGGCAAATCCTAGTACAGGGATGGCCTTTTTCAGGTACGTCATCGGATTTAAACCAAAAACCCCCACTAAAAAAAGATGGAAGATCATGATGACGAATAAAGCGACATAAGAGGCAATCACAAATTTTCCAAGCTGAACAATACCGGCAACATCTGTCTTAACAACTGTATTGACCATCAAAGCCAGAATTCCAAATGGTGTCAGGCGCAAAATCAACGTTACGATCCGCATCACAACCGCATAAAGGGCATTCACGATTTTCGTGAACATTTCCGCTTGTTCCGGATTTTTCCTCCGCAACCCGAGCACGGCGATCCCGACGATGATCGAGAAAATGACCACCGCAATGACCGAAGTTGGCCGTTCTCCTGTCATATCCAAAAAGATGTTGGACGGAATAAAATCAAGGATTTTTTGCGGTGTTGAGAGATCCTGCACATCTCCCAGTTTTTCCTGCAGCATATCCCCGCGCTCTATTTCCGCCTGCCCTGCTTCAATTTGGTCTGCATTCAAATCAAATAATCCTGCAGCCCCAATTCCAATCAAAGCGGCAACCATCGCTGTGGAAACTAAGAAACCGATAATCCAGGCAGACATTTTTCCAAGGTCTGCGGATTTTTCCAAATTGATGATGGACTGTATAATAGACACCATGACAAGCGGGACGACAATCATCATCAATAATCGGATATACCCGCTTCCGACAATATTATACCAATCCGCTGTATTCGTTAAAATTTCCGAATCTGCCCCATAGATGGCTTGTAAAAGTGCACCAAGGACAATCCCGGCGCCCAAACCTGTAAATACACGTTTTGTAAACGATACATGTTTCTTTTGCATTACAATAAGAAGACCGATCATCGCAAGTAAAACAACGATATTTACGACAGTTAAAAATATATTCATTATGTTCCCCCTCGTTGTATGGTGCTCCACATATGTTTTTTCATCATATGCACTATGGAAATTTACTGTGCTATCATAAAGTTTATAATTCCGATAAACATAGTACAGTTTATAATATACAAATCAGGGACACATCTGTCAATGTATTGGCTTACTTCTGCGCAGCTTGCATAAGTTTATATATTTTACGTGTTGTATTTACATTTCTTATCGTCATTTTCTTGTATAGATTTGTACCAACAATTTGATCATGCCACTTCCGACCATAGAATCGCTCCGGTCGAATATTTAACCATATCAATCTCTTGTTTGATAATTAGCTTATCAAGCACGAACTCATTATCAATATCATCCCATAAAAACAGCACATCACTTTTCATATATTGATTGTTTTTCCATGACTCCTAAACAATAATATTTGAGAGATACGCTATAACTATGGAATTCCTATATTGATTAATGATTTTGAACTATAATAGTTCTAATTTCTCTAAATCAATGATAAATTTTCCATTCATTAGGATATCAAGCCCTATGAGACCATTGATGCCCCAGTCATCTAAATTTCCAAAATCCAACTTCATTTCTGGTATTTCATGCGGACCAAGCTTAATGTAATCAACTGGTTTTCGGAAAGAATATTCCTCACCGCCAATCCCGTATGCACTGACTAAAGGATCTCCATTTTCAAAGTAAATGCCTATATCCTCAACAATGTCGGATGAAATAAGAGTATGAGCTGCACCAGTATCAATGACAAGCCTATCTATTAGTTTCGTTTTTCCTTTATAAGAAATCGTCATTTCCACTTCGAGTAAACGATTTACTATTTCTACCCTGAAAATATAACTAACGAACTGCTAAAAAAAGCAATACTAAGCTAACCGGCTATACCCTAATTTCC
>NZ_JBFEGN010000076.1:0-17931 GCF_047228825.1 Siminovitchia jepli | reverse complement strand
CTGGAAATTAGGGTATAGCCGGTTAGCTTAGTATTGCTTTTTTTAGCAGTTCGTTAGTTATATTTTCAGGGTAGATACGTATGAACATTGGATTGCAGCTTTTCCGATTATAAATCAACTGAGAACCGATTTAAAGAAGGACAGCTACTTGGAATTATTAGTTGAAATGAGAGAGGATGGATATAAACTTTTTGGGCTATTTCTTGGAAATAAAATAGTATCCGTGGCTGGTATATCATGGAGAGTTAACTTTTACAATAAGCGCCATGTTTTTGTTTATGATTTGGTAACGGATTCGTCTTACCGCTCGCTTGGCTATGGGAAGAAGCTTTTAGAATTTATCCATAATTGGGCCCAAGAAAAAGGAGCTGAATACGTTGCTTTAGAATCTGGTATACAAAGAATTGATGCACATAGGTTTTATGAGCAAAAGTTGCATTATGATAAATGGTGTTTTTCGTTTAGAAGGAAAGTATGTATGGACTCTCCGGAGTTATAGGGGGTATGGGAAAGTATTAAAAAGAAGACGGACCTTTATTTTAGGAGAGTAGAATGGAAAGAGACAGAGCAAGAAGTATATACATTGTAATAGGTATGCTTATTGGACTTGTAGCCATTTCTTTTGCAAGACATTCGTATGGCGTGATTCTTCCTTTTATGAAAAATGGACTCTCAATTTCTAACAAATCAGCAGGTGTTCTCGCCACTGTTACTTCATTGGGATATTTGATTACCATTATGATGGTGGGATACCTGTCTACTAAATTTGGTGGAAAAAATACAATCCTTCTTGGCTTACTTCTACTAAGTATAGGCTTTTTTAACTTGGGAATAACAACAACTTACTGGCATAGCTCTATTTTTATGTTTCTATTGGGAGTGGGGACCTCTTTTATTTTCACCCCGTTGATTGCCATATTGATTGAGTGGTTTCCACAAATGAAAGGCTTTGTGATTGGATGTGTAAATAGCAGTGCGGGGATTGGATTATTATTTGTCGGGATTCTTGTTCCATTTCTTACAGATTTATATCCTGAATCCTCTTGGCGACTTACTTGGAAAATATTTTGTTTAATTAGTGTCTTTGTTTTCTTTTTGACGATACTTTTTATAAAGAATCCGCCTGTAAAGGAGGCTTCTATACAAGCATCACAACCATCTTCCCCAGCTAAAAAAATATATACAAATCCTGCTGTGATCAAAGTAGGATTCATCTATGGGATTGTGGGAATGACTTTAATTATTCAGTCCATTTTTATAATAAGTTTTATGTTGGATGCAGGGTTAGGCCAGCAGCTTACAGGGCAACTAATTTCTTTCAGTGGGATAATATCCATCTTTAGCTCACCGATCTGGGGAGGAATTTCAGATCTAATAGGCAGGCGGAATGCTTTAATTTTAGCGATGGGACTTAACTTTTTGTCTACCATTATTCCAGTATACTTTTCAAATGCAATTGGATTTACTGCAAATTTAGTTATTCAAGGGGCGGTTGCTATAGGTATAATGACACTGGTTCAAGCGCTAAGTACCGAACAGGTATCAGCCCGAGATACACCCATTGCTTTTAGTTATGTTACTTTTTACTTTGCTACTGGACAATTTATAGGACCTACTCTAGCGGGGTGGATTATTGATTATAGCGGGTTTAAAAGCGCATTTATTTTCTCAGCTTTATGTTTGTGTATCGGTCTATACTTAACTATGAAAATCTCTAAAGAAAGCATGTTGGAAAATTCAATATCCGCAAAGAGATAAAATATGATTATTTTTATTGATTTTTTACATTAGTTTACACTTCAATTGCTGAATAAAAAACGGAGCCATGCATATCATATTTTTGCCTAAAAAGTTGAGCAAATACCCTTTTACTTTTTAATTTAAGAGCCGTCAGCTCTAATGACCATTGGTCAGCAAGAAAACGGCCTTTTTAAGAATGTCTTCCACCAAAACCAATTGTGCAAACTTTCGCAATATCGCCAGTAGGTCTGGCTGCGGACAGTATACAAGTGTTTTATATATTATTTTAATGTTAAACAGTTGACGTATCGTTCTTCTAAAGTGGATAAGAGCTTACCACCATTCCTCAGGTTCGTTTGTACCGCACTTTCGAATTTTAACCGTTCATCCTGAGTTTGCATAAAGGAAGAATCTACGTGGTCTACAATGATTAATTGCGGCCTTACTCCAGGACTTTTGCAAATTTGTTCAATTTCATCAAACATTAACTAAGTAAAATCGGTTATTCACTGTTTCCCTTACTTTTTATAATTTCCCACATTTGTCTCAGTTTACGCAAATCCTCTTCATTGGATTTGGGCAGCTCCTTGTGCCAGCGTTCCAGTTCGGGGTCTTTAATGACTGTTGGATATTCTTTTTCTTTTTCAGGTGTAGTGGGGTCGTCCGTTAAGCCGAGTAAATAATCTGTTTTTACTCCATATAACAAGGCCAATTTTTTTAATGTTTCCGTGTCCGGGTCGCGATAGTCCCGTTCGTAGTTTGACAAGACCGCATTGGTTATGCCGATCTTTTTGGCCACATAAACTTGTGACCAGTTTCTTTTTTCTCTTTCTTTTTTTAAGCGAGATCCCAAGCTCATCATACATCACCATTTTATCATTATACTAAATAGTTTACCCGAAATTAACGATATGTTAAATAAATTAAACAAAATGTTTATATTTGTGCTTGACATTAAACTTTACGTGAATATAATGAAGGTAGCCGTTTAAACATTTAGTTGAATAAGAGGCGGTGAAAGCACATTGTTACACAAAAAAATTAAAGAGGTAAGGATATCTAAAAATGTAAAACAAGTGGTGTTAGCAAATGCTCTTGGTATTACCGTACAAGCATACAGCATGAAAGAAGGAGGGAAGCGCCCTATAACAACTGATGAGCTGGAATTGATTGCTGCCGAACTGGATGTACCGGTGTCGACTTTTTTTGAAAATTGATTAAACGTAAAGTTTAATTAATTAGCAACATTAAATCGGAAAGGAGGGGAAACATGCCTATATTATTCCAATGAATAAGTTAATGGGAAGGCCAAGGAGTGCTTGCCTTTAACTTGAGTGGTTTCACTGGATCACAACTTTCATCAAATTTGTCCGGTCATCCAAACAACATAATGATTGACGTATAAAGGGAGTGTATAGGGAGATGGGGGAAATACTTTCTTCGGGATTGTCGGAAAGGATTGATCTTAACGCGGCGGTTATGAGGATAAAAAACTGCCGTGATGGAATGAAAAGGTTATGTGTTCTGTTGTTAAAGTTGCGCTCTTCCTTGTTGGAACTTGCCGACCAACATTGTGATATCGCTTTTACAGGTTACACGCATATACAGCCTGCGGAACCCATCACATTGGGTCATTATTTTTCGGCCATTCTTCATGCGCTGGAACGGGATTTCACACGCTTTCGCCAGGCTTTGCAGCATGCGAATCTTCCTCCCTTGGGATCGGGTGCGATGGCCGGGACGGCTTTTCCGATCAATCGGGAGAAGACAGCCAAGCTGCTGGGTTTTACGGATTCAATGAACAATTCATTGGATGGAATTGCTTCCCGTGATTATGTCCTTGAAGCTTTATCCGCAATGAACATTCTTATGAACCATATCAATCGTCTTAGTTACGATTTGTATGTTTGGTCTGCAGATGAATATGGAATGGTTGAGGCCGGATATTCAGTAGCTACCACCAGAAGAGGATCGGGAATCTTTTTTTCGGCTAATATCCCGACATTGTTCCAGATCTGAGAAAGGTGACTTATTCGAAGCGGACAAGATAAATATACAATAAAGGATCGGATTTACCAGATCTTGCTCAAAATCACAAAAAAAGCAGGTTCAGTTTTTACTAAACCCGCCTTAGGTATTTTTAAATATATCATTCAACTCCTCATATTCCGCCCGCACATCCAAACTCTTAATAGCATTGTCAAAGTGCTTATCCAGGATTTCCCTTAAGCCTTCTCTATCTTTTTGCCTCATTAATTCGATCATTTCCAAATGTTCTTTATATCCATACGGCTGCGGAGAGTTTTCTTCAAAGAAGATGTCAAAAAGAATTAAATAAATGGAAGTCTGGTTAATGAGTTTTTCGATAAATTCATTTAAAAATATGTTGCCGCATTTTTTGGTAATGGCCAGGTGGAAGCTTTCATTTGCTTTGATATAAGTCTTCAAGTCCTTGCTGTATAAAGCCTCTTTCTCTAAAGCTACCATCTTCTCCATTTCCGCAAAGTCATTTTCTTTCAAGGAATCCAGCGCCTTTTGTACTGCCATCATTTCCAATTCTTTTCGCAACTCGTAGGCCTGGAGTACTTCGTCCAATGATGGATTAATCACAAACGCACCTTTATTTGGAATGATTTCAACTAAGCCGTCTGCTGCTAATAAATCAATGGCGCTTCTGATCGGTGTACGGCTTATATTTAAACTCTCGGAAATGACATTTTCCACTATTTGTTTTCCAGGAGGCAGTTTCCTGGTAAGAATGGCGTCTTTTAAAGTGGTATAGACGGAGTGTTTTATTGATTTTTTTTCATTCATTGCCCTTCACCTCTTTTTGAATAAATTTATTGACAATTTATAATATTCGGGGTTACACTACATATAATTGTACTACAATTTCGTCCGACAATTAAGTGGAAATTAAGGGGATGGTCAGAAGAAGTCTCATGATTTGTAAGCGTTATCAATAAAATGGAGGAGGTTGACATAATGAAACGTATTTCTTTTTTAGCATTGGCCATTTTTTTGATGCTCCTTTCGGCAGCTTGCGGAAGCAAAGAGACAGGCGGAAGCAGTAAAAAAGAACAAGAGGCAGCGGCAACCGATTCTGGGGATGGGTTAAAAGAACCCGGGGTTCTTCGTGTCGGTTTTGAAGGAACATACCGTCCGTTTAATTTCATGGGTAATGATAAAGATTATGAGGGATTTGATGTCGACATATCTCATGAACTGGCAAAAAGGATGGGTGTTGAAACAGAGTTCGTTGCTGCCTCTTGGGACAGCCTTATTGGAGGACTCAAGTCAAACAAGTTTGATGTAGTCATTGCCCAAATGACCGTTACTGAAGAACGAAAAGAAAGTGTTGATTTTACAGACCCGTATGTGGTGACCGGTTCCGTCTTAATTACGCGTGAGGATACCGATGATATTACGAAATTGGAAGATATTAAAGGCAAAAAAGTCGGCGCAGGTGCAGGTACAACCTTTGCCGAAGTGGCTGAAAGCGTGGATGGAGCAAAGGTTGCGTTATATAAAACTGTAAACGAATATCTTCAGGATTTAATCAATGGAAGATTGGATGTCATTATTAATGATCATTTGCTGATGAGCTACAACATTAAGGAAGAAGGCCTCCCTGTCAAAATCACCAGCGATATTTTAAATGAAGATGAAATTGCGATGGCTGTCAAAAAAGGAAATACGGAGCTTGTTGAAAGATTGAATAAAGAATTGGCGGCCATGATAGAAGACGGCACCTACGAAAAGATCTATAGAAAGTGGTTCGATTCAGATCCGGTTATTAAGTGACTCATTACGAGGGAGGACTTCATGAATGAAAGTTGCTGTATTAGGTACTGGAATGATTGGAAATACGGTTGTGAGAGAGCTGGCTGCTTACAAGCAGATCGACAAAGTAATCGCAGTCGATGGACTGCAGGAAAATATTGATAAATGCCTGGAACTGGCCGGTCATGAAAAAGTGATAGGCAAACAGATGAACTTGGCAAATGAAAACGATATATACAAAGCAATAAAGGATGCGGACGCAGCTATAGCCTGTTTGCCGCATTTCCTGAGTATACCGGCCATCAAAGCTGCAATCGCCGCGCAATGTCATTTAGTCGATTTGGTAGGAACTGAGTTTGATGAGAAAAGGAAACTGGATCAGCAGGCAAAGGAAGCCGGGGTTACGATTGTTCCCGGGTGCGGCGTTGCTCCGGGAATTACAAACTTTTTAGCAGCGCAAGGCATTGAGCTTTTGGATGAAGCGGAGGAAGCCATCATGATTTGCGGCGGTATCCCAAAGGATCCGCAGCCCCCATTGCGGTATCAGGTTGTATTTCGTCTGGAGAGTGTGTTGGGATTATACACGCGCCCGGCGTTGGCAGCCGAAAACGGAGAATTGGTCTACCTGCCGCCATTGTCGGGAAAAGAAAAAATCATATTTCCAGAACCGGTCGGGGAATGCGAGGCTGTTGTGACCGATGCCCATAGCACGGCCTATACATTGAAAGACAAGGTAAACAAGATCTACGAAAAAACAGTCCGCTATGCCGGTCATTGGGACAAAATGGCTGTTCTTGCCGAGCTTGGGTTTTTAGACAACAAAGAAGTCGATGTGGAGGGTGTAAAAGTCAATACAAAAAAGTTAGCGGAAAAAATATTGGAACCGCAACTGCGCGGGAAATCTATTGAGGATATCACTGTTGTCAGGGTGACGGCAAGCGGTAAAAAGAACGGAAAGGATACGACTTATATTTGGGAAATGATTGATTACTATGACCATGACCGTGGAATGACCTCCATGGCAAAAACAACCGCTATCCCGGCAATGTTAATGGCTAACTGGATTTTGAACGGGAAGATACCGGAAACAGGCATCGTTCCAGTGGAAAACGTCATTGTCGGCAACCGGTTTCATGAATTCATGGGTGAGCTAAGAGAAAAGGGAATTGAGATCAACCAATATGAGCGGTTTTTATCATAATGAAAAAGATGGAAGAAGGAGGGAAGCCAAAATATGAATTTTTCTATCATCATTGATGCTCTTCCCTCCCTTTTAAGCGCTGCACTCATGACTATTGGGCTGGCTGTTGTTTCAATCATAATCGCTTTAGTGCTTGGTTTTTTTACTGCTTTGGCCCGAATATCGAAAATAAAGATTTTAAGAATCATTTCAACCATCTATGTATCCATGTTCCGCGGCACACCATTGTTGGTTCAAATATTTGTCATCTATTATGGATTGCCCCAAATCGGAATAGAGTTGGAGCCGATCCCTTCAGGAATTTTAGCCCTTAGTTTAAATGCCGGCTCCTATTTATCGGAATCATTCAGGGCCTCCATTTTAGCGGTGGACAAAGGGCAGATGGAAGCGGCTGTTTCAATGGGAATGACATATGGACAGGCAATGCGCCGTGTAATTCTTCCGCAGAGTATCCGGATTGCCATACCTACTCTATCCAACACGTATATTATTTTGATAAAAGATACTTCACTGGTATCGGTCATCACCGTTACCGAACTGCTGCAAATGTCCACCCTCATCATAGCCAAAACCTTTGAACCTTTGACTATTTATTTATTGGCTGCGGCGATTTATTGGTGCGTCATCACATTCTTTACCATCCTTTTGGACCGCATGGAAAAAAGAACATCAAGGCATCTGGCTTAGATGAAGGGAGATGAGATGGTTGGAGGTTATCAATCTTCAAAACATCAAGAAAAGTTTTAATGACAACGTAGTATTGAAGGATATCAGTTTGTCTGTGAAACAAAGTGAAGTGGTCGTCATCATGGGGCCCAGCGGTTCTGGAAAATCAACCCTTCTGCGATGTATTACGTTTTTAGAGGAGCCGGATAAAGGAATCATCAAATTGGGAGACAAAGAAGTGGAAGCGGGCCTTACGATGAATAAACAAAGAAAAAAAGTGATCAGGGAACTGCGGCAAAACACTGGATTTGTTTTTCAGCAATTTAACTTATTCCCCCATAGAACAGCTCTTGAGAATGTGATGGAAGGCCCGATTGTCATTAAAAAGCAGAATCGGGAAGCGGCGAGGGAAAAGGCCGTTTCCCTTCTTACAAAAGTAGGGTTGGCTGAAAGGATGGACCATTATCCTTCCCAACTGTCGGGGGGCCAGCAGCAAAGAGTGGCTATCGCCCGGGCACTTTCCATGGAACCGATGGTTATGCTCTATGATGAACCGACTTCCGCTTTGGACCCGGAGCTTGTCCGGGAAGTGCTTCAGGTCATGAAGGAATTGGCAAGAGAGGGGATGACCATGATTGTGGTGACACATGAAATGTCCTTTGCGAGAGATGTCGCGGATCGGGTTGTTTTCATGGATCAGGGTGTCATCATAGAAGAAGGGACGGCAGCGGAGATCTTTAACAATCCGAAGGAAGAGAGAACGAGGAAGTTTTTGCGGGATGTGAGTGAGGAAGAGGCTGTGATGTAGAATGAAATGGAGGAAACGGATCAGTTTTTCGCTTCAACGGGGAGACGGGGAGGCATGGTGTCCTTTACCATTCCAGCGAAGCCGGTCTTGAAATAAACGACGGAAAAGCTGCGTCTGTCCCCATGTCAAAGATAAATTCATTTCAGCCAATGCTGTGTCGTAACGGGAGGGGCGTGGTTTTCCAAGATGCTTGAGCCTCTCTGCTTTATCCGTTGAACGGCAGGGGACAAATCATCCATTTGGAAGTTCCGGATCACGACACTTCTGATTGGCTGTCATTCTCCCGCAAAATGATCGTAAAATGCAATGGAACTTGTTACTTCCAGATCATCAGTCTCTCCATTGAAATGGAGAGACTGCAGCGATACAAAACAGAAGCAGAATATTTGCATACGTTTATAAAATTTTTTGGAGAAGGGGATCTGTACACTTCCAAACAAATTAAATTAGACAATAAGTATTTTATTGGCCCAATCAGTTGTTTACTCATCGTTCGGAAATGGGGATTGCTCTTTTGACTTTAAACTAAAGAGATTCAGGAATTAATCGGCAAAGGTATTTTAGAAACGGGCAAAATTGAAACTTTAAGATATTTTGCAACTATTTTACTGAAGTGGCCATTTCTAGTGCATCCAACGGTACTTTGGTTGTTTCCAATTGATAAATCATCTCTTCATCCTGCCAGCGGATATCAACATTTACTTCTTCTCCTCCCGGTGGATAATCGGCGTATACAATTCCTGAGTCCTTAGGTGCCGGAAGCTTATGGGTTTCCAGATATTCGACCATTTTTTTGGCTATGCCTGGATTGTTCATTCCGTCTTCGTTTATGGATGCTATACTCATCAGCCAATTTCCTTCTTTCCAGCTGAAGTATCCATGTCCGGCTGCTCCTTCCCCATAGCCGGTGATACCGTATCCCAGGTCTTCCTTTCCTTCTTCAAAAGGCTCAACTTCCTTCCCATTCATAAATTCACCGATTGAATCGCTTGCTGCTTGTACCGAGTCATGTCGGATTCCTGAGAATCTGGCAAGTTCTTCCCCGGAAGCGGAATGATAGACTACCGAGTAGGCATTTGCTTCATTTTTCTTTATTTCTGGTTTAACCTCTTCTTCAACTGGAAAATTAGTTGGTTGCTTAATTAATGTCGCGTCCATTTTCAACTTATCTGTAATGTCGTTGGTTGTTCCAGATTCGGTTTGTTGTTCTTGTTGATGATCTGTCGCTTCTTTAGCCTCATCATTCTCCTCAATGGTTCCATCTGCCGCTTCCACTTCATCATGATTGTTATTTTTTTCTGAAGACGATAAATTGTTTTCAGGTTGATTGCCTATTGTATGATCATGGGAAGCACAACCCGAAATAAGAATAGCACTAAAAACAGCCAAAAACAGCAGGTGGATTTTTGGAGTATTCATGCTCCTCCTCCTAATTATTTGTCTCAGTATTTTTTAATTCCCGTTTGAAAAAAGATAAAACAGGATACCGGGAAGGACCGTAGTACAGGTATAATAGTGAGCTTGTCAACTCCCTAGAATGCTAAGATTTTTCATGAATGAAGAAAACGCCATTGATTGAATTCTTTTTTTACTTGAAAAAATGTGGATAATTAACAAGATTTAAAGAGCCAACGTATAAAATAAGCACGTTAAAGTGTAACGGCCATTTGGTATGATATACCCGAGTATGGTAACCGTGTAGTGCGTATTCACCATAGATATTTAGGATATATTTATGTCAGAAAAGGATTTGCAAAAGAAACGACGTTTCGCTATTTTTCTTATTTTTATTTTATGTTCCTTCACTTATCGAGCCAGCTTTATAGGATAAAGTGCATCGGAAGATGATCAAACTGAAATAATATTAGCTAATGAGAGTGCTATATTTATGTCCCATAATGGCGATCGTCCTGTGCGTTATAAAGAGATCATTCTTTTTGCCGAAGTGGGTAATAATGGGGCGTTCTCCAGTGTAGGATTTGTAAACGAGCTTGCTATTTAATTTCCTTTAAATCAAATTGATCGCTGAAGGAAATTGAAACGGTTATGATGCAAATCGGAATGACAGCAACTCCCACGGGAAACCAGCTTATTTAAATCTATGAGATTCCTATCATTTCGGTTGGGAAAATAATCCGTTTGTGCCACCGAAAAGTGTAAGCTTATAAGTGAAAGGTCGATTACAGAACATAATAAAGTAATCTATCGTTTGATGTTTTGTCAAATCAGACATTGGAGCGCAGTATTGTGGGGATCCCAAAATTCACTAATAAAATCCTTAATATTGATGTAAGAAGGAACCTTGTTTGAAATAGACAAAGCAAGGCTCCCATATGTTTTGCCCAGTGCCCTATAGGACGGGGATATCCGTTTTATCGTAATTGATCAATGCTTAGCTCTAAATTAAGTTTTTCTGCTTTTCTTAAAAGGGTTGTCCTGTGAATTCCCAGTTTTTTTGCGACAAGGTATATATCTTTATATTCATTCCATAAATTTAAGATATACTTTCTTTCTATATCATTTACAATCTCTTTTAAAGTTCTGGTTTCTGAAGGTTCAGAAGTCAAAGGGTTGTCAGAACCTTTCATATGGAATTGTGGAGGGAGATCCGCGCTGTCTACAATGTCTCCATCAGCCAAAACAACTATTTGCTCCACTACATGTTCTAATTCCCTTACATTTCCCGGCCAATTGTATGTTTCAAAAGCAAAATAAACAGAGTTAAGGAGTTGAACATCCTTCTGATGCTTCTTATTAAATTTCTCTAAGAAAAAATTGGTTAGTACATATATATCCTCTTTTCTTTCTCTTAAAGGTGGCAACTTGAGAGGTACGACGGATAACCGATAATATAAATCTTCCCGTAATAGTTTTTGCTGTATTAACTCTAAAGGGTCTTTATTTGTTGCTGCGATAATCCGTACATCGACTGGTGTATCGGTTATGTCTCCAACTTTACGGACACGTTTATTTTGTAGTACTGATAATAATTTTACCTGAAGATTGATAGGTAATTCTCCTATTTCGTCAAGAAATAGAGTGCCTTCATTAGCAGCTTCGATCAATCCTACTTTTCCATTTCGGTCCGCGCCTGTAAAAGCTCCTTTTTTAAAGCCAAACAGTTCAGACTCGAAAAGCTGCTCCGGTATCGCGCCACAATTCACCTCTATAAAAGGCTTGTTTTTTCTTTGGCTCGAACTGTGGATCTTTTCGGCAATGAGGTTTTTTCCAGTTCCGGTTTCCCCTAAAATAAGTATTGATGTGTCTACGGAAGAGAGGCGTTTAATACGGTCAAGTATAGCTCGCATTGATTTACTTTGGGCAATTAAACCCGGCACATCATTAACCATTGAACGTAATCTTCTGATTTCTTCTTCTTGTTTTTTGATTGAAATGGACTGTTTTTTTAAATCTTCTTGAAGACTGTTAAGCTTGGTCATATCATAAACAGTATTTATAATCAAGATGATGTTTCCTTTGTTATCGAGTACGGGGTTTCCTCTTACAAGCCAAATTCTCCCCCCTTTAATCTTTTGAAGTATAGATACTTTTTGCTTGAATTTCATAACCTTTAATGTAATTGATTCATCAAAATAATCAGATAAAATTAGTTCTGATACATGCTTTCCCTCTACTTCGCTTTTATTTATATTTGTCATCTTGGAGTAAGCATCATTTATTTTTAATGTAAACCCTTTACTATCGGTTATATATATACCTTCCTGTACGGAATTAATGACATAATGAAGCTCATCATTTAACAGCACTTCTTTATGATCACGTTGTTTTTTTTCAAAGGTATCAAATACAACTTCAATAGAGTTTAATTGTATAATTCGGGAGTAATGAACGTACTGTTTTTTGTTAATAGTTATTTCCTGAAATCTACTATTGTTACTGGAGTGTTTTGTTTTTTTTAGGTTTTGATGTAAATTTGAAAGGTTGACAGATCTATTTAAAGCTTTCCCCCTTTCATTTAGACATATGGGGTTTCCCCTCCCATCAAATAGAACAACAGCACTATCTATGCAACTAATAAACCTTTCCAATTGTGACTTGTCAAGTAAAACCGAAAGATCACGTGAATTTACTGACATAAAACTCACCTCCTCCCAAATTATATCCAACATTTGCAACTTGTACAATATTTATATAATTTCGTTGTGCAAAAATGCTCATAAAATTTGTGCATTATTGTTTAATGATCATTTAACTTGGCATATAAATTGCAGGAATTTAAGGAGAATGCTTAAAAAAAGGAGCTGGATTAAATGTTAGAGGGAAAAATTACGATCATAACGGGATGTGGAAGTGGTATAGGGTTAGCTACTTCAAAAGAGCTTGCCAGCCATGGAGCTGTGGTTATTGGAGTTGACGTTCAGGAAGAGAAGAAGAGAGTCTGGGAAGAGGAAATGGCAAAAGTTAATGGCAAAGGCGTATTTAAAAAAGCGGACGTTCGACATGAACAAGAAATTGAAAATTTATTTACTGAAAGCGTAAAGCAATTTGGAACAATCGATATTGTATTCAATAATGCAGGGATTGGGGATTATACCAAAGCACATGAATTATCAGCAAAAAAATGGCAATTAATGATTGATATTAATTTAACGGGTGTATTTTTTTGCTGTAAACATGCCCTCATGCATATGAAGGAAAAAGGAGGGAGTATCATTAACAACGCTTCCATGCTGGGACATATTGGTGCGCCTAAAGTTACTTCTTACACTGCTGCAAAGGCCGGTGTTGTAAACCTTACCCGGACTTTGGCCATTGATTATGCCCCATATGGGATAAGGGTAAATGCTGTATGTCCAGGCTATATTAATACTCCGCTCATTCAGGGTTTATCTGAAGAATTTAAAAATGAGTTAATTAATAAACATCCGATTGGAAGGCTTGGCGAACCAGAGGAAGTCGCATCTGTTGTTCGTTTCCTTGCAAGCGATGACGCTAGTTTTATTACAGGAACCTCGGTGTTAGTTGATGGTGGCTATACAGCCCAATAAAAAGTGGCATAAAAGTTGCATCAAGAATGTTGAATAATAAAGGAGGAGGAATATATATGAATTTTTCCGGTTTAAACACTTTTAACTGTGCAACTGAAATATTTTTCGGCTGTAAATCCATACAGAAGATTCCCGATATTATTAGCCGAGAACATTTTAAGAGAGTAATGATTGTATGCGATGAAGGAATTGAAAATGCACAAATTCTTGATCGTATTCTTGAACAAGTTCAAAAGTCTGGTGTAGAATGTATCGTTTTTTCAAATATTGAAGCCAATCCGTCAGTAACCACAGTAGATGCGGGAATGCAAGTTTGTACAGAGTTCAATCCTGATGTATTAATTGGATTAGGGGGAGGCAGCCCTATTGATGTTGCCAAAGCAATAGGCGTAATTGCAACAAATGGGGGCAGTATTACTGATTATGAGGGCATTGATAAATTTGAAAATCAGTCTCTGCCACTGCTTGCCATCCCTACTACTGCAGGGACTGCAAGTGAAGTAACAATTTTTACAGTCATCACGGATACACAGACCGAGTATAAGTTGACCGTCGGCGGAAGAAAGCTGGCTGCCAGATGGGCTATTGTGGATCCTGAATTAACATTGACTCTTCCGCCTAAATTAACCGCAGCTACAGGTCTTGACGCCTTGGTCCATGCGATCGAATCGTATACCTCAAAAATGTCATATGCGCTGACAGAGGCACTTGCTCTTGAATCCATTCGATCTATTTCAAGCAGTCTTAGGCAAGCAGTATATGCAGGGGATAACATTCAAGCAAGGGTTGCCATGATGTATGGCAGTCTTGTTGCAGGTTTAGCATTCAATAACACCAGGTTAGGGAATGTGCACGCAATGAGCCACCCTTTAAGCGCAAAATACCATGTTCCTCATGGAATAGCAAACTCCATCCTTTTACCGTACGTAATGGAGTTCAATTTGCCTGCCTGTCCGGAAAAATTTGCTGATATAGCAAAAGCAATGGGGGAAAATATTAGTACTTCACAAACATTAATGGAAAATGCTTATAAAGCTGTTAATGCAGTAAAGCAGTTATCAAAGGATCTTAAAATACCAGCAAATTTCTCTGATTACAACATAGATAGAAGAAATATAGCGTTAATGGCAAAGGACGCCATGAAGAGTGGGAATATTTTAGTAAATCCAAGAAAAACCAATATTGAAGATATTAAATTACTATTTGAAAAGACCGTTGGACAGTCAGAACCTTCTTTTAAAAACCTTGAATCTGTCCAGTAAATGTAAATAATAATACTCGGAGGTAGAAAAATGCTTAAAGAAATTCAATCAAAACTTTTTGAAACTCGAATCTTAATAGATGGTGAGTGGAGAGATTCCGATAGTGGGGAAACATTTTCTATAAAAAATCCTTCAACGGGAGAAACAATAGCATGCGTTCCAAAAGGAGGCCAAGCTGAAACACGTGAAGCAATAAAAGCTGCACAACGTGCTTTTCATGGTTGGTCAAAACTAACCGCAAATGAACGTGCTGAATTCCTTATGGAACTAAAACGGTTAATGAACGAAAACAAACATGATTTGGCACTCCTGATGAGTTCAGAAATGGGAAAGCCAATTTTGGAAGCAGAGAATGAGGTAGTGTATGCTGCTGAATTTTTATCTTGGTATGGTGAGGAAGGAAAAAGAATCTATGGTGAAACTATTCCAGCTTCTTCTAAAGAAAAAAGGTTATTTGTAAGTAAGCAGCCAGTTGGTGTCACAGCGGCAATTACACCATGGAATTTTCCTATTGCTATGGTTACGCGAAAAATCGGCCCTGCTTTGGCAGCCGGCTGTACATCTGTTATTAAACCTTCAAGTGAATCACCTTTAACAGCTTTGGCTTTTGGGAAATTAGTGGAACTCTCTGGAATTCCTAAAGGGGTTATCAATATTGTTACCGGATCGTCTGCTGAAATATCGGAAGAAATCTTCAGTCATCCAGCTGTTAGAAAAATTTCATTTACTGGCTCAACTAAAGTAGGAAAGTTATTAGTAACAAAATCTGCCTCTCAATTAAAAAAACTGTCATTGGAGCTCGGAGGGCATGCCCCGTTTATTGTTTTTGATGATGCAGATCTAGATAAAGCTGCCGAGGGTGCTGTTGCCAGTAAATTTAGGAATGCAGGCCAAACTTGCATTTGCGCCAATCGCATTTATGTGCATGAAAACGTCAAAGATCAATTTATAGATATCTTTGCTCAAAAAGTAAGAAAACTGAGCGTAGGAAAAAGCGTGGATAAAACAACACAAGTAGGTCCTTTAATCAATTCTGCAGGAATAGATAAGGTGAAAGAACATGTTGAAGATGCATTGGCTAAAGGGGCATCGGTTGCATGTGGCGGTAAACAGTTAAATTCATTGGGAGAATTATTTTATGAGCCGACGGTACTTAAAGATGTCACAAACGACATGCTCATCATGTCAGAAGAAACCTTTGGACCCGTGGCTCCGATTATAAGTTTCTCCGGAGAAGAAGAAGTCATACAATCAGCCAATGATACTGACTATGGCTTGGCCGCTTATCTATATACATCCAATGTCAATCGTGCTGTACGCTTATCAGAAGAATTACAATTTGGCGTTATTGGTCTGAACGATGCAGTACCAGCTGTTCCCCAAGCTCCTTTTGGCGGTTTAAAGCAAAGCGGCTTCGGGAGGGAAGGAGGTCGATCTGGTCTAAACGAATATCTTGAAGAAAAGTTCATCTCTCTTGGCCTTCAATAATTTCAAAAACAACTGTGCACATTTGCACAGTTGTTTACCTTATATATCACCTTCGTATAATTGTTGGCTTGCCTAATGAGTGTAATGCAAAAATACGTTAATAATATTCTGGAGGAGGAATCCTTTTGAAAGCCTTGCTTTTGAAGAATAAAGGAGACATTAAAAACCTCTATATTGATACTGTACCCATCCCTGTACCAAAAAAGGGTGAGATTTGTGTAAGAGTAAAAGCTGTCAGCCTAAATCCGGTTGATTATCAATTGATAGAGAGCGGATATCCAACATGGAACTATCCATTTATTTTAGGACTGGATGTAGCAGGTAAAGTCGAGAGTGTTGGTTCTGGTGTTACAGATATTAGTATAGGTGATCGTATTGTATATCACGGCAATTTGGCTAAACCTGGCGGCTATGCTCAATTTTCAGTAGTGCCAGCGCATGTGGTAGCGAAAATTCCAGATAACGTTTCATATGAAGCGGCCGCAGCTGTCCCATGTGCCGGAATGACTGCATACCAGGCCATCAACAGAAAATTCCATCCCCATATGGTCGAGTCCATTCTCATACATGGAGGAAACGGAGGGGTTGGCGGATTTGCTATACAGTTAGCAAAAAAACATGGTTGGAGAATCATTAGTACTTGTTCCGAGAAAAATATGAGTTATGTAAAAGGTTTGGGGGCAGATTATACAGTTGATTACAAGAATCAAAATGTAACAGATGAAATTTTGTCACTCACTTCAGGTCGTGGCGTAGATGCAATTATTAACACTGTCAGCAAATCAAGCGCAGAAGAAGATTTCAAACGAATAGCATTCAACGGGCATTTGGTTTGTATAGCAGGTATCGCAGATAATCAATTAATTCCACCTTTTACAAAAGGTATTTCTATTCATGAAATAGCGTTGGGAGGTGCTTATTTATCAAACAATCATAAATCACAACTAGATTTGTCAATAATGTTGACAGAACTAATGAGTCTGCTATCCAGGAAACAACTGGATCCGATGATCTTAAAAGTCATATCACTCGAAGACATTCCAAAAAATCTTCAACTTTTAAAAGAGAGACATGTAAGAGGAAAAATCGTAGCAAAATTATAACAACTGTGCGTTTTTGCACGTGAGTGTGCAAAATATAACAAAAAACTCAACCATATTTGCAAAAAGAGATTAAAGTTTTTTGGGAAATTTGTTGATAATCGCTATTTTCCTTGAAAAAACGATAAAACGAAAATTGGCATAGGATTTGCATTAATTAAAGTTGTAATTAAATCACAAGGAGGTTTTTTAAATTGAATCAAGAAAAGCTGGGACGTACTATAAGTGAAGAGATGAATAAGTTTACTGAGAAGTATATGTTGCCAGATCGAGCAATCCATTCAGAGGATATGCCATGGATGCCTTTTGATGATGCAGGTTCATGGTTTAAGCCCGTACGATTTGATTTTACGACTGGTATGTGGATTAACCTATTTAAAGTAGACAAGGGAGCGGCTCTTTCTCGGCACCGACATACTGGTGGATTTGTAATCGGTTACACTGTTCAAGGAAAATGGAAATACCTTGAAAAGGATTGGAGTGCAAAACCAGGAACTTTGATCTTTGAGCCACCTGGAGACGTCCATACTCTTTATGTAGATCCGGCTGAGGATATGATTACCTTATTTATGCTTGATGGCTGCTTGCAATTTGTTGATGAAAACAATGAAATTTACAGGGAAGATGATGTTTTTACCTTGTATAGACGCTACCTCTATTACTGCGAAGAATATGGAATAGAACCGGATAAAAATTTATGTTTTTAAAAGATATCGTTCTCTACGAAAAAGGTAGGATTTGTTTTATTCCTACCTTTTTCACAAGTATGTGGACTGAAAAAACTATTTAGAGGAGATTAAGTTTGAAAATCATTAGTTGTAGGAGTTCGCCTTGGAGTTCCTAAAAAAGACAACACTAAATAAAGGTACCGAAA